>NZ_ANAD01000300.1 GCF_000341245.1 Nocardiopsis halophila DSM 44494 | reverse complement strand
CCCCGACTCTCCCGAGATCAACGGCAAGAAGGAGGGGGTGCGGGCCCGGGGCGGGGCCTCCGATCGCGCTGCAGCGGTCGTACCGTTCAGAAAGCCGCGGCCTAAAGTTCCACCATGCCGACGGACACGACCACGCCCGGTCGGGAGCAGGGGAGTCTGCGGCGGGACAGGAGGATTCCCCGGGTACCGGTGCAGGCATCGCACCGTCACCGGGGCTGGAAGGCCTCTCCTCGCTCGACCGCTGTTCCAGGCGTGCCGGGCGCTACCGGTGTACCCGGACACCTCGTACGGGCGGCGGGGCCTCCTCTCCAGCGCTCCGGGCCCTCCTGCGCTCCTGTGCCGGGATCCGGTGCGACCGGGCCGTCGCCGCTCCGGTCGGTCGGAGCAGGCCCCGCCGTCCCCGCCGACGATCCGGGGCGCCTCGGGGCGGTGCCGGAGGGGCGGGCGCAGGGCCCCGCCGCGCGCATTCGGCTCCGATTTGGTGTGCGGTTCGGATTCGCGCTACTG
>NZ_ANAD01000299.1 GCF_000341245.1 Nocardiopsis halophila DSM 44494 | reverse complement strand
TGGACGCCACCTACTGCAAGGCCCGCACCCGGCACCGCATCTGCTCGGCGGCGGTGGTCATCGCCACCGGCGTGAGCGCCGAGGGCCGCCGCGAGGTCCTGGGGTTCGCCGTGGGCGACAGCGAGACCCGCGCCTTTTGGACCGCCTTCCTGCGCTCGCTGCGGGCCCGGGGGCTGGGCGGGGTGCGCCTGGTGGTCTCCGACTCCCACTCGGGCCTGGTCGCCGCGGTCCAGGCGGTGTTCATCGGCGCCACCTGGCAGAGGTGCCGGGTGCACTTCGTGCGCGATGTGCTCGCGCGGGTGCCCAAGGGGTCGGGGGAGATGGTCGCGGCCACCATCCGCACGGTCTTCGCCCAGGAGAACGCCGAGGCGGTGCGCGAGCACATCGGGGTGGTCGCCGATCTCCTCAAGGGTCAGTTCCCCCAGGTCCAGCAGATGCTGATCGAGGCGGCCGAGGACATCACCGCGTTCGCGTCGTTCCCGGTGGCGCACTGGAAGAAGATCTGGTCGACCAACCCGTTGGAGCGGTTGAACCGGGAGGTCAAGCGCAGGGCCGATGTGGTGCAGGTCTTCCCCG
>NZ_ANAD01000298.1 GCF_000341245.1 Nocardiopsis halophila DSM 44494 | reverse complement strand
GGACGCCGGCATCGGGCTGGCGGTGGTGATCACCGAGGGCATCCCGGTGCACGACACCGCCGAGTTCTGGGCCTATGCCTCGTCCAAGGGCAACCGGACGCGGATCGTGGGGCCGAACTGCCCGGGGCTGATCACGCCGGGGCAGTCGAACGCGGGCATCATCCCGGCCGACATCACCGAGCCGGGGCGGATCGGGCTGGTGTCCAAGTCCGGGACGCTGACGTACCAGATGATGTACGAGCTGCGCGACATCGGTTTCTCCACGTGTGTGGGGATCGGCGGGGACCCGGTGATCGGGACCACGCACATCGATGCGCTGGCGGCGTTCGAGGCCGATCCGGACACCGATGCGATCGTGATGATCGGTGAGATCGGCGGGGACGCCGAGGAGCGGGCGGCGGAGTTCATCCGGGACAGCGTGTCCAAGCCGGTGGTGGGCTATGTCGCCGGGTTCACCGCTCCGGAGGGCAAGACGATGGGGCACGCGGGTGCGATCGTGTCCGGGTCGGCCGGGACGGCTCAGGCCAAGAAGGAGGCCCTGGAGGCGGCCGGCGTGAAGGTCGGCAAGACCCCCAGCGAGAC
>NZ_ANAD01000297.1 GCF_000341245.1 Nocardiopsis halophila DSM 44494 | reverse complement strand
CCGCCCGGCCCCGTCGTCGCCGCCCCCCCCCTGACCGGCGCGGACCCGCCACCCGGCAAGCAGCCACGAGTGGGGGACCTGCTGCTCCGTCGCCGCTACCTCTGGCCTGGACCGACAGTCACCCGATGGCCGACAGGCAACCGTAAGTGGGGTACTCGCTGCTCCGTCGTCGCCGTCCCCTGACCGGCGACGGCCCGCCACCCGGCAAGCAGCCGTGAGCGGG
>NZ_ANAD01000296.1 GCF_000341245.1 Nocardiopsis halophila DSM 44494 | reverse complement strand
GCCGCTCCCCGGTGCCGCCGGTCGGCCGCCGGGCCGCACGTGGTCCTGGCAGGGTGCGAGGTGGGGCCGGGTGCCGCCCGCGCGCGCTCGCGGCGCACCCGCCCGGCCCGCGCCGGGCCTCCTCGGGTCAGCGTCCCTCTTCTGGCCTGGGTGAATACGTACCGTCATGCGGCGGGGCGGGGTGGGAGTGCGCTGATCGACGCCCCGAGGCGGTTCCCGGGTGCGATCGCGGCCAGACCAGAACGGGGTTCGGTACTGCGGTGCCCGTTATACCCCTGTTCGTCCGTGCGGTGAGCAGGGTGGGGCGGCGGAGGAGGAGCGGGGTGCCCGCCCGCGCCGGGCATCGCGCCGCCGCGGACCCGTCTCCGGCTACCCGGAGTGACCGGGGGTGCCGTAAACGGGGCCGGGGTGCCGGTAGAAGGGGTATCGGGTACCGAATCCGGTTCCGGTCTGGCCGCCGCCGTACGCCCGCCGGGTCCCGGGCGGCGCTCCGGGCGCGCACTCCCGTGCGATCCGGACGAACGGGGCGCCCGGCGGGCCCGATCCGCTGGAGACCGCCCCGGGAGGGCCCGTTCTCCATCGAGAGTGGTGATATCGCCACCCAATTGCACATTGC
>NZ_ANAD01000295.1 GCF_000341245.1 Nocardiopsis halophila DSM 44494 | reverse complement strand
GGTTCTCCCAGGTCGAGATGCATGTTGATCATGGATGGATGGCGCTGGGCTATTGCTTGGCAAAGGCGCCCTGGAAGGCCGGTCGCTCCCCGCGGAAAGCTGCCTTGGAGGATAGGTCCTTTTACTTTTCCAGGGGGTTGGAATCGGGGCGGGCCGCCCGTTCCAGACTGTCCTGGAATGGCGGAGGAATGCCCGTTCCAGGGCGAGACGGCGATAAGGACCGATGCGTTCCCAAGGGTTCCGGGCCACCCCTGCGACCGACCGAGACCGCGCGCACCCCGCACGCGCGCGGCAGGGCGGCCGCCACCGGCCCCCGCTGGGTCCCGCCGCTGCGGCCAGGCGTCACAAGACAGGAGGGGCGAACGATAGTGGTGATCTCACCACCCGATGTGCGATCGCGTGGCGTTCTCACCACTATCGATTCCCGCACAGGCGCGACCACCCGGCAGAACAGGGGCCGCGGCGCCAGAACGCACCCCCGGACGGGCACCGGCCGCCCGGCGCCCGACGGCCAAGCCCGGGGGAACCGCCCACCCCTCGCCGCCTCCGTGCCGCCCCGGCCGTCCGCACGCCCGATCCCCGACAGCGCTACCCGAAGGCCCGCCAGCCCTGCTCGTCGCCGCCTCCCCGCCTGGACCCCCCGGGGGGGCCGACGGTCGACAGGCAAGCCCGGGCAAGCACACCGCCCCGTCGTTGCCGCCCTCTGCTCGCACCGCGCAG
>NZ_ANAD01000294.1 GCF_000341245.1 Nocardiopsis halophila DSM 44494 | reverse complement strand
AGCTCGACGGTCAGGTCGGCATCATCGGCAACGGCGCGGGCCTGGTCATGTCCACCCTGGACGTGGTCGCCTACGCCGGGGAGGCCCACGGCGGGGTCAAGCCCGCCAACTTCCTGGACATCGGCGGCGGCGCCTCGGCCGAGGTGATGGCCAACGGCCTGGAGATCATCCTGGGCGACGCCGACGTCAAGAGCGTGTTCGTCAACGTCTTCGGCGGCATCACCGCCTGCGACGCGGTGGCCAACGGCATCGTGCAGGCCCTGGAGCTGCTGGAGTCGCGCGGCGACGACGTGTCCAAGCCGCTGGTGGTGCGCCTGGACGGCAACAACGCCGAGCTGGGGCGCACGATCCTGACCGAGCGGGCGCACCCGGCCGTGCGCCAGGTGGAGACCATGGACGGCGCCGCCGCTCAGGCCGCCGAACTGGCCGCGAAGTAACAAGGGGCGAGGGCGACATGGCTATTTTCCTGACCAAGGACAGCAAGGTGCTGGTCCAGGGCATGACCGGCTCTGAGGGCACCAAGCACACCCGGCGCATGCTGGCGTCGGGCACGCAGATCGTGGGCGGGGTCAACCCGCGCAAGGCCGGCAGCGAGGTCGACTTCGACGGCACCGCGGTGCCGGTGTTCGGGTCGGTGGCCGAGGGCATGGAGGCCACCGGCGCGGACGTGACGGTGATCTTCGTTCCGCCGAAGTTCACCAAGAGCGCGGTGGTCGAGGCGG
>NZ_ANAD01000293.1 GCF_000341245.1 Nocardiopsis halophila DSM 44494 | reverse complement strand
CCCTTTTATGCTTTCTGCCCTGATCATCCCGGTTTTGGGAATGGTTTAGGAATGCAGTTCAATTCCCGGTCAAACCTGGGCCTGATATTCCACCTACCGGGCCGGTATGATCGGGGCATGAAAACCGCTTGAAGGACCGGGGAGGGTGGGCCCGCCGGAGGCGGGCCCGGTGGCGTGGCCCCAGAAAAGCCCTGCTACTAGGGGTTTCAGCATCTATCACAGGAATAAGAAAGGCTAGAAAAGCGAAGTCGCCGGAGGCGGCTAAGCCTACTTGGGCCGAATTGAAATGGACTCGAATTCTAAAGAAAAGGCAAATTCATAAAATTTTCCGCAGAGCGACCAAAAAATTTCAGATCGTGAAAACTACTGAGAGTGAGAAAAGTGGTCGAGT
>NZ_ANAD01000292.1 GCF_000341245.1 Nocardiopsis halophila DSM 44494 | reverse complement strand
GCCGCCGGAGTGCCAGGTGGCAGGCGGCGACGAAGAGGCGGGCCAGTTCCCCCGGCGGCCGCCGGGCGGCCCGCCGCCTTGGCGGGTCCCTCCTTTTCGCATTCCGGGCATACCGGGCGCGCCAGGCGTCGGCAGGCCATCGTGAGTGGTGATATCGCCACGAAATGTGCAATCACGTGGCGATACCACCACTCACGATGGGGAACAGGCCCTTCCGGGCCGGTCTCCGGCGGACACGGCCCGCCGGGCGCCTGGATTGTCCGAGTCGGAAGGGGGTGCGGGCCTCGTGCACCCCCGGAGCGCCGCCCGGGAGCGGGTGGGCGTGCGGTGGCGGCCAGACCAGAACGGGATTCGGTACCCGACGCCCCCTCTACCGGCACACCGGACCCGATTGCAGCTTCCTCGGTCACTCCGTGTAGCCAGGAAGGGGGCGACGCCGGCACCAGGCCCGGAGCGGGCGGGCGCCCCGTTCCTCCTCCGTCGCCCCGCTCCCCTCGGCGGGCGGACGAAT
>NZ_ANAD01000291.1 GCF_000341245.1 Nocardiopsis halophila DSM 44494 | reverse complement strand
GTCGAGCGGCAGGTCCGCCTGGTCGATCCGGTCGAGGCCCCAGGGGACGAAAGCCTCGGCCTGACCGGCCTGCTCGATGTAGGCGACGTCGGGGTCGGAGCGGACCTCCGCCAGCTCGGTGCCGGTCAGCTCGGCGGAGTAGCCGTCGAACACCTCGGAGAAGGTGTGCTCCACGTCGGTGGAGGCGATGCCGAACCGGTCGCTGTTCTGCTGGGTGGCCTGGGAGCCGTCCTTGAGGACGACGATCCACTCGCCGGCGACGGCATCGGAGCTGGAGTAGAGGGGGGCGAGCTCGTCGGCGGCGGCCGCGGTGCCGCCGAGAAGCGCCGCGGGGACCGCGAGCAGGCTCGCCGTGGCGACGCCGACCGCGGTGCGCTTCATGGACACGTGCTTCACGTACTCCTCCTTGTGGGAGCTTTCGGTGCGTCTCGGGTTTCGAGGCGCGGCCGGGACATTAGTCGTGAATGCATCGCAGGCAACAGGGTCTTCACGTTCGGTTACATCGTTCGGAAAACGGGGTGAACGGTATACGCCGTGTGCACCCTGCGGTGCGATCGGGTGTCAAGGTGTCCAAGTGGCAGGATGCGGCCACCTCGTCGGGTAAACCGTGAAGCGAATGTCGCGTCGAGTGATCACCGTGGTGCCCCTGGGAATGACGGGGCGCCGCCCCCGCGGACGGGGACGGCGCCGGGACGAGGGCCGGAACGGTTACAGGTCCTCGACGTTGAGCAGCAGGTTCGGGGTCCACCAGGGAACGCCGGTGAGCGTTCCGGAGCTCCCCTCGGCCAGCAGCCGGTCCTGCACCGCCTGCGGGGAGGAGCCGGGCGCGTCCTGCAGCACGAGCGCGCCGGCGCCGGCCACGTGCGGGCTGGCCATCGAGGTG
>NZ_ANAD01000289.1 GCF_000341245.1 Nocardiopsis halophila DSM 44494 | reverse complement strand
ATGGAGGCGCGCTACCAACTGCGCCATAGCCCCTGGTCGTCGCCCCTGCGTGCCGGTGGTCGGCCTCGCCGCGGCGACACCTCGACCTTACCGGATCCCGAGGAGTGCTCACGCCGTTCCGCGGATGTTCGCCCCCGGGACCGCTTCCGATCACCCTCCAGGATCGCTCCCCGGGCCCGTGCCCCTGCTCCGACCGCCGATCCCCCTTCCGACCACCGCTCCCGGTCACGTCCTGGAACCCAATAAGCTGGCAGGGTGCCCGAAACAAAGCTCGAAATCCAGATGCTCCATGATCGGCTGCTCGTGCGGCTTCTCCCCGAGAAGGGTGAGCGCCGCAGCTCGGGCGGGCTGGTCATCCCGGACACCGTGAAGATGGCGACCCGCCTCGTCTGGGGCGAGGTCTGCGGCGCGGGCACCAGCGCGCGGCACGTGAAGACCGGTGACCGGGTCCTGTTCAACCCCGAGGACCAGCTGGAGGTCGAACTCCAGGCCGAGCGGTACCTGGTGCTGCGCGAACGCGACGTGCACGCCGTCGCCAACGAGTCGCCGCAGCAGGGCACCGGCCTGTACCTCTGATCCCACCCCGGCCCCGGCACGCGCACCCGGCCCGCCTCCGGTCCCCCACGGGGACGGGAGGCACCGGAGCAGCGCACACGAACTGGACGGCGCGGGGCCGGGGCCCACGGGTCCGTCGCGCCGCCGGTCGGCCGGAGCAGTAGGAGCGGTAGGAGCGCGTCGGCAGTGCCCGTCACGCGCCCGCCGCCCCGCAGCCGAGGGCCCCAGGGCCGGAGCGCGGAGCGGCCGGAACCCCGCGGCCCAGGCCGCCCACACCGCCCACACCGCCCACAGCGGCACCGGGAAGAACCTCAGGACGGCCGTGGCGGGGAGCTCGGTGACGCCCCCAGCGCGCACACGAAAACGGCACGTTCCCGATCGGAAACCGGAAACGTGCCGTCTCTCTGTGGAGCTATGGGGATTCGAACCCCAGACCTCC
>NZ_ANAD01000288.1 GCF_000341245.1 Nocardiopsis halophila DSM 44494 | reverse complement strand
GTGTTCGGGGGCTAGGCCGCTTCGTCAGCCTCGGCGCCCCGCTTGATCAACTGGCGCGTGCCGACGGCGGTCATGCCGTAGTAGGCGCCGAGGTAGGCGTACAGGGCGTTGTCGTCCTTGAGCCGGTGCTCATCGCCGGCCGGGGAGATCACGGCCCAGGTGTTGCGGTGGTCGCCGAAGACGCGCCGGACGGTGGGCTCGTGGTCGGTGAAGGCCTCGGGGTCCATCCGGCCGATGGTCTCGGCGAGCTTGAGCCAGTATTCGGGGTCGCCGGTGATCGCGCCGGTGCGGGCGGCCTCGGCCTGGCGCATCGCGGCGGCGGCGGCGCGGGATCGGTTGAGGTGGGCGGTGGTGCGCGTGGTGCTCATGGGGGGTCTCCCGTCGTTTCGGTTCGGGTCGGACTACTCGCCGGCGCGGGCGATGCGGCGGCAGTGGGCGATCCAGCGGGGGGCCCGGCGCAGGGCCCGGCGGGCCGCCCGGACGCCGGCGCGGTCGCCGGCGGCCTGGTACTGGTCGTACAGGTGGGTCAGGCGCGCGATGACCTGCGCGGTCTCGTCGATGTCCTGCCGGGCGGCGGCCGCGATGGCGCGGCGCTCATCGGCCGGAACAATGCGGAAGCCCAGGAACGGCACGGTGACTCCTACCGGCGGTCGTCGGGGGTGATGTCGGTGACCTGGGTCCGGGTCACCTCGGGGTCGGTGAAGGCGCGGTCCTCGGCCTGTCGGATCTCCTCGGGGTCGGTGCTGGTGACCTCGGTGACGGTGCCGTCCTGCTTGTGAATGGTGACCTTGGCCATGGGGTGTCCCTTCTGTGCGGGCCCAGGCGGGGCGCCTGGGCGGTGATCCTCAGTAGTGGGCGGCGACGGGCACCATGGTGGCGGTGCCGTCCTCGTGGTGGGCGGTGATCTCGTCGGCCCGGTCGTTGACGGTGATGCGCAGGCGTTCGGCCTGGCCGTGTTCCTGGCGCCACTGGGCGATGGCCAGGGCCGCGGCCGGAGCGGTGG
>NZ_ANAD01000287.1 GCF_000341245.1 Nocardiopsis halophila DSM 44494 | reverse complement strand
CGTTGCCGATGATGCCGACCTGACCGTCGAGCTCGACGTAGTTCAGGCCCTTGGCCCGGGCGTCGGCCTCCCGGTCGCGCGGCCCGTCGTGCTCGTGGAAGGGAAGCCGCTCGTGGTGGCGGAAGACGGCGTTGTCGTCGAGGGTGACCTTGCCGTCGAGGGCCACCACCCGGCCGTCGCCCACCAGGGCGAGCGGGTTGACCTCGACGAGGGTGGCGTCCTCCTCGCGGGCCACCCGCCACAGGCGCAGCAGGGCCGAGGCGACACCCTGGTGCGCCTCGGCCGGCAGCCCGGCCTTGGCGCACAGGGCCAGGGCGGTGCCGCTGTCCGGCCCGCGGCCGGCGGGCAGGGGCTGACGCGCGACGGCGGCGGGGCGCTCGGCGGCCACCTGCTCGATGTCGACGCCGCCCTCGGCGGAGCAGATCGCGGAGAAGGCGCGCTCGGCCCGGTCGAGGAGGACGGCCAGGTAGAACTCGGCCACGATGTCGCTGGCCTCTTCGACCAGGACGCTGCGCACGGTGTGGCCCTTGATGTCCATGCCCAGGATCCGCTCGGCCTCGGCCCGGGCGGCCTCGGGGCCGTCGGCCACCTTCACACCGCCGGCCTTGCCGCGGCCGCCGGTCTTGACCTGCGCCTTGACGACGACCCGTCCCCCCAGATGGGCGGCGCTCGCCGCCGCCTGCTCCGGGGTCCGGGCCAACTGTCGCTCGGCGAGCGGCACCCGGTGCTCGCCGAAGAGCTGTTTGGCTTGGTGTTCGTAGAGGTCCACCGGCCCCTCCTCGGGTGTCGTGCCCCCTGGAACAGTCATACCGAGATTGTATGCAGTATGCAATAGGTCGGCATGCGCTTCCGCGGCGAGGACGATGGCGGGCGACGGGCTGGCGAGGGGGCCGGTGCCCCCCCCACGGCCGGCCACGGGTGAGACACCCGGCCACCGGACCATGAAGGGGCGGACCGAAGGCCCGCCACTTTTTCGTGGGCCTCGTACGTGGGACTCGTGCGTGGGACGCAGACGGCACCGAGGTGACGGCCGCTTCAGTCGGTGGCGAGGGAGACGAGGGGGCGAGGGAGCGGGACGGTTCCCCGGCCCTGCTTGTCGGCCGCCGGGTCGCTCGCGGCCCAGGTCAAGAGCGGCGACGGAGCAGCAGGTGCCCCGCTCGCGCCCGCTTGCCGGGCGGCAGGCCAGCGCCGGTCAGGGGTGGGGCAGCGAGGAAGGAGCCGGGCGGTTCCCCGGCCCTGTCGGTCGG
>NZ_ANAD01000286.1 GCF_000341245.1 Nocardiopsis halophila DSM 44494 | reverse complement strand
GCAGATGACGCCTGAGCAGATCATCGCCGCCTTGGACCAGGCCCCGTCCCCGGGCAGGGCCGAACGCCGCGGGCGCGCCCGCTGACCGGCATGCGCGCATGCGCGTGTACCGGTACACCGGCATGCCCGCTTGCGCGCATGCGGGTGCTAGCCAGCCGCCGGCCAGGGGCGGGGCTGATCTTGTGTTTCCCCGGGCGGTCGGCGGGTTGTGCGCGGCATCCTGGTGCCGTGATCGATACCGCGCTACCCCACGCCCCCTACATCGCGGCCGTGGCCGAGGGCCTGGGCCTGCGGCCGGCCGACGTCAGCTATGACCATGAGGACGGGGACGGCCGACTTGTGATGGAGGCGGTGTTCACCGCCCCCGACGGGTACGTGCTGGCCTGGCGCCAGACGACCGGTTGGAAGCACGGGGCGTCGGTCTACCCCGAGGAGTGCTGGTCGCTGACCAGCGCGGTGGTTCCGGCGCCGGCCGACGTCGCCGCGGCGTGGGCCGCTCTGGGGCGCACCCCCTACGCCTGCGCCGAAACCGAGCCTGCCGGCGGCCCGCTGCCCGGGGTTCTCGCCGAGGCGGTTGCCGCCGGCGACGTCGATGGGGCGATGGCGGCGCGCCTGGCCGCCTACTGCGCCGCGGCGTGAGGCCCCGGGCGGCGCCCGCGCGGCCGGGGCCGGCGTCGGCGCGCTCTTGTCTGCGGTGTTGACTCGGCGGGTGCGGGTGCGTACCCTCGTCCTGATTTGTCAACTACGCAGACATAGCACGCATGGGAGGGTCCGCGGTGGACCGGTATCTATCCACGGCCGAGGTGGCGCGCCTGGTGGGCGTGAGCAAATCGGCCATCACCAAGCGGTTGTCCCGCACCGATGACCTGCCGGCGCCGCCGGTGCACGTGGGCACCTGGCCCGGGTGGGCCGTGGACCAGGTGCCCGATGTGGTCGAAGTGCTGCGGGGGGCGGATGCGGCCCGGGAGTACCGGCGCCTGACCGAGGGGATGTCCGCCGAGGAGTTGGCCGAGGAGGCCGAGGCCATCGCCGAGCGCCTGGCCTCGGTGCCCACGTCGGGGCGCGGCCCCGGGCGGCGCCCGCGCGGCGCGTCGGCCGGACCGGAGGCCGAGGGTGCCCAGGGGTAGGGGCGCGCCGGCCGCGCCCCGAGGCGGCCCGTAGCGGTTGTTCGACCGCTGCGGGCCGTTTTCGTG
>NZ_ANAD01000285.1 GCF_000341245.1 Nocardiopsis halophila DSM 44494 | reverse complement strand
GGGGGGGCCCGCCCCGCCCCTCCGGGCTGGGACGGGCACTGCTGCTGACCGCGGCCTCACTCGTCCTCCCCGGCATCGCCCACCTGCGCAGCGGCCGGCGGACCGCCGGCATCGTACTGCTCAGCGGGTACGCCGCGCTGATCGCTGCGGGTGTCGCCGTCGGCGTCCTGGTCCTGGGCGACATGGCGCGCGGCGCCACCATGGCGGTCCAGGGCCGCTGGCTGCTCACCGCCTCCGCAGCGGCCTTCGCCGGGGCGGTGGTCTGGATGGCCGTGGTGGCGCACTCGTGGGCCATCACCCGCCCGCGCCCCTCCGGCGCGGGCGCCGCGACCGCCGGCGGAGCCCTGGTCGTCCTGCTGTGCCTGGTGGTGGCCGCCCCCGCCGCCGCCGTCATGCACACCTCCTACGTCACCTACTCGACGCTGTCGACCGTCTTCGGCTCCGAGGACCCCCTGGACGATCCGCCGCACGACGCTGCCAACCCCTGGAACGACCGCGACCGCATCGAGGTGCTGCTGATCGGCGGGGACTCGGGAAGCAACCGCTACGGGATGCGCAACGACTCCACGATGGTCGCCAGCATCGACGTGCACACCGGCGACACCGTGCTCATCGGCATCCCCCGCAACCTGGAGGACGTCCAGTTCCCCAAGGGGTCCAAGCTGGCCGAGGCCTACCCGCCCCCGGCCGGGTACGACAACCTGTTCAACGACATCTACCAGCGGGTCGCCGAGCACCCCGAGCAGCTGGCCGAGAACCCCGCCGCGGACGACCCCGCCGCCGACACCCTCAAGTCGGTCGTCGGCTACATCACCGGGCTGGACCCCGAGTACTACGCCCTGGTGGACATGAAGGGCTTCGAGGGCATCATCGACGCCATCGGCGGCATCGACGTCTACCTCGAGGACCCCATTCCTTACGGTCTGGAGGGCGACGTCCTGGAGGCCGGCCAGCAGCACCTCGACGGCAACCAGGCCCTCTGGTACGGCCGCAGCCGGGTGAACAGCGACGACTACACCCGCATGGGCCGCCAGGGCTGCCTGATCAAGTACGTGGCCGAGCAGGCCGACCCGACCGCCGTCCTCAGCGGCTACCAGGACCTGGCCGGCGCCGCCAAGCGCACCCTGCGCACCGACATCCCGCAGACCAAGGTGCCCGCCTTCATCGAACTGGCCGACCTCGTGGACGAGGAGGGCGCGATGAGGACCCTGCAGCTCACCCCGCCCCAGGTGGACCCGGCCTACCCGGACTGGAAGGAGATCCGGGCGATGGTGGCCGACGCGGTGGAGGAGCAGGAGCGGGAACAGGGCGACGGCGCCGACGCGGCCCCCGGCCCGGCCCCCTCCCCCTCCGCCTCCGACGCCGCCTCCGACGCCCCGACCGGCGAGGGCGCCGACGGCGGACAGGAGCAGGGGCAGGACCAGAACGGCGGCGACGAGACCGAGTGGCAGGAGTACACCGGCCTGGACGACCCCTCGCCGACCACGCCCGGGCGCCAGGTCGGCGACGACGCCGGCTCCCTGGACGCCCTGTGCCCCTGAGTCCGGCGTGACCGCGGCGCGGACGGACCGCGCGGCCTGAGAGCACAGGGCAGGCGGCGGCGAAGAGGAGGGGCGGTTCCCCGGTGTCGCCGGTCGGCCGCCGGG
>NZ_ANAD01000284.1 GCF_000341245.1 Nocardiopsis halophila DSM 44494 | reverse complement strand
CCCGCAATTCCTCACCCTCCTGCCCAAATACGCGGAAAGCGCCGCAGCCGGATAGGACGTCCATGCAGTCGACACCAGCCCCCCGCGCCGCCCTGCTGACCCTGTTGGTCACCAGCCTGGGATCGTTCATGGTCCTGCTGGACGGCTCGATCATCTTCGTCGCGCTCCCGGAGATCCAGCACGACCTCGACGCCCGCATCTCGGACCTGCAGTGGACGGTCGACGGCTACACCCTCCCCTTCGCCGCGCTGATGCTCACGGCCGGGACCGTCGGGGACCGGTTCGGGCGAAAACGCGCCTTCCTGGTCGGACTCGTGCTCTTCCTGGCCGGATCGGCGGTGTGCGGGTTCGCCCCGGGCGCGGCGTGGCTGGTCGCGGGGCGCGTGGTCCAGGGCCTCGGCGCCGCGGCCATCAATACCGGGAGCCTGGCGCTGCTGGTCTCGACGTTCACCGACCCCGCCGGGCGGGCCAAGGCGATCGGCATCTGGACCGCCGTGTCCGGGGTGTCGCTGGCGCTGGGGCCCCTGGTCGGCGGCGTGCTGATCGAGGCCTTCAGCTGGCAGGCGATCTTCCTGGTGAACCTCCCGATCGGTGCGCTGGCCCTGCTGCTCGGGGTGCCCGGCCTGGCCGAGTCCCGCAACCCCCAGGCGAGCCACCTCGACATCCGGGGGCAGGTCCTCGTCGTCGGAGGCCTGTTCTGCCTGGTCATGGGGCTCATCCAGGGAGAGGGCGCAGGCTGGGGCTCGCCTGTGATCCTGAGCCTGCTGATCGGCGCGGCCCTGCTGCTCGCCGCGTTCCTCGTGGTCGAGAAGCGCGGCCGTGAACCGCTGCTCCCGCTCGACCTGTTCCGCGACCGCACCTTCAGCGCGGCGTGCACGGTCGCCGCCCTGCTCGGCTTCGTCATCGTCGGCGCCATGTTCTTCATGGCGCAGTACTTCCAGTCGGTCCAGGACCGCTCGGCGCTGGACGCGGGCCTGCGGCTGCTCCCGCTCACCCTGGGGATCTTCCTGTTCTCCCCGCCGGCCAGCCGCATCGCGGGCCGGATCGGCCCCCGGGCGCCGGTCATCGCCGGCGCCGTCGCGGTGACGGCGGGCTTCCTGCTGCTCACCGCCATCGAGCCCGCGTCGGCCTACGGTGCGGTGTGGTGGAGGCTGGCCCTGGTCGGCGCCGGCATCGGCTGCATGTTCGCACCGCTGACGCTGGCCGTGATGTCCTCCACCCCGCCGCAGCGCGCGGGCCTGGGCTCCTCGATGATCAACACCATGCGCATCACGGGGTTCACCGCCGGCGCCGCGGTGCTGGGCACGATCGTGCTGACGGGCTTCAAGGACCGGATCGCCGAAGCGCTGGCGGCCCTGGGCGTTCCCGCCGATGCGGGACAGGGGATCGCCGAGCAGGTCGGCGGAGCGGGTGCCCTCGCCGGACGCGGGGACCAGGGCACCGCGGACCTCCCGGTCTCCGGGGAGCGGTTCGCCGCCGCGGTGGACGCGTCGTTCGTCGGCTCCATCCACGTCGTGTTCCTGGTGTGCGCCGGGTGCACGGTCGCCGCGGCGCTGATCACCGCGGTGTTCATGAAACGGGGGCGGCCGGAGGCCCCGGCCGCCCCGCCGCCGGGCGCGCGGGCCGAGGCCGAGAACGGCTGAGCCGCCCCCGCCCCGTGCGATCGCGGCGCAGGCGCACCGTTCCCTGCGGCGCGCCCGCCGCGGAGCCCCCGAGGACCCACGGCCCCTCGGGGGCCGTGGGCCGAGCCCTCCGGGAAAGGACCCCTCCATTGCTGTACGTGG
>NZ_ANAD01000283.1 GCF_000341245.1 Nocardiopsis halophila DSM 44494 | reverse complement strand
CGGCCGCCGGCGTAGGGGCCTTCCCCGGCGTCGGCGTGGAAGGGGTGCGCGGCGTAGACCTCGGCGCCGGCCTCGGCCGCGTGGCGCCACTGCCACCCGCCCCCGCCGTCGATCACCAGGACGGCGCCGCCGTTGCTCATGTGCTGGGACGCCAGGGACAAGGTGAGCCACGTTCCGCCGCTGCCGTCACCGCCCACGATCTGCGCGTGCCCGTGGCCGGGGTGCCACCACACCGGTGCCCCGGAGCCTGGGCTGCCCAGTAGCAGTCCCTCGGCGGGGCCGGCGGCCAGCAGCGGGGCCGCGTCGGCCAGGTCCAGCGGCGCCGGGGCCGAGGGGGCGCGGTCGGGGCGCAGGCGAGCGAAAAGGCGCTTGACCGTCGTCATTGGGTACCTCCGTCAGTCGCGGTGCGGGCCGCGTCGGCCGGCGTCGCCGGCGGGGTCGTCACGTGCTCGACGTCGCCGGCGGGGTCGAACACCGCCCAGCGGCCCGGACCGGTGGCCGGCATCCGGGCGCCGTGGGCCCCGGGGCGGGCGGCGGTGATCCGCCGCC
>NZ_ANAD01000282.1 GCF_000341245.1 Nocardiopsis halophila DSM 44494 | reverse complement strand
AGGGCATGGATCAGGCCATCGATGATGACCACGCACGGGCGCGCGGCCGAGGGGGCCGTCTCTCGGTGCGTGATGTCGGCGCGCAGCGTCGACAGGTGCTCGGCCACGGCGTCGGATCCTACGGCGACGGTGAGCCGGTCGCCCTCGGTTGCCTGGTGCCACTGGTGCCGGGCGTCGAGTACCACCACGTCGGCGTCCCCGGCCGCGGCGACGTGTGCGGCCAGCAGGGACAGCAGGGATGTGGCCCCGCCCCCGGTAGGGGTGGTGTCCGATACCGGGGGCGGGGCCACCACAGCTACCGGCGCGGCGAGGTCCAGGGCCAGGGCGCGGCCGTCGTCGGTGGTGCCCAGGGGCGCCGAGGACCAGGTGCGCGGGGTCCCGGGCACCACCGGGCCGTGGTGGGTGGCGTGCCAGGTGTGGGGGTCGCCCCCGGCCTCGGGGGCGTAGACGACGCGGCGGCCGTTGACGCGCACGGTCGTGCCCCAGGCCCGGCGGTCGGGGCCCAGGTGGGCGGTGTTCCAGTCCTGGGCCACACCGTCGAGCGGACCCCCGGCGTAGGTGATGGCCACCGTTTCGCCCCGGGGCGCCTGTGGCGCCGGCGCGGGATCCTCGGGGGTGTCCATGCTGTTCACTCCGTTTCCGTCTCGACCGGTACCGACTCATCGGGGCGGTGCCAGACCAGCACGCCATCATCGGTGGTGACGGCCTCACGTCCGGCCCCCAGGCGCTCATACAGCGTCTCGGCCAGGCGCACGGCCGGCGCGGCGTCGCGCGCGGCCAGGCGCTCGGCCCAGCGCGCGGCCTCATACACGGTAGTGACCTCATCCCCGGTGATGGGCACCCCCAGGGCCACCGGCATGCGGGTGCTGTCGGCGCCCAGGCGGCGGCGCAGGTCGCGTAGCACCGCGTCGAGCGCATCGGCCTGGGCGTGCGGGGCGACGTCGGCCAGGCCGCGC
>NZ_ANAD01000281.1 GCF_000341245.1 Nocardiopsis halophila DSM 44494 | reverse complement strand
AGGGCCCCTGCCACTCGGCAGGCCGGCCGGAGCGGGGTACCAGCCGTCCCGTCGTTGCCGCTGTTCCCGGACCACCAGAGGCCCGGCGGCCGACGAGCAGGTCAGGGGAATCACCCGGCGTCGGTCACCGGATTCCTCTCGTCTGCGCTCGATCTGTGAGGGGCGGTCCCGAGGGCGCTCCCGAGGCCGGTCCGGGCCGCGCTCGTCAGTGCTCGGCGGGGACGGGGCCGTCGTCGGCCTCCGAGGAGGCGTGGTCGTCCCGGCTTCTGTCCCGGCTCCCGTCCCGGTGCTCGGCGCGGCGCTCGCTGAAGTGCAGCCGCCAGCAGTGCGCCACCGCGGCCGCCCACGCCAGCAGGATCCCGGCGTAGAGCGCGTAGGTGGGCAGCGGCGGGAGCTGGGCCCACTCCGCGCTCAGCACCACCCGGGTGTTGGTCAGCACGATCAGCCCGCCGACCATGGACCCCAGCGGGCGCGCCGGCACCATCCGGGCCAGCCACGCCGCCACGGGGGCGGCGAGCAGCCCGCCCAGCAGCATCACCCCCACCCACGCCAGGTCGATGCCCTCCAGACCCAGGCCGACGGCGAAGCCGAGGCTGCCCGCGACGACCACGGCGAACTCGCCCGCGCTGATCGAGCCGATCACCTTGCGCGGCTCCAGGCGGCCGGTGGCCAGCAGTGCGGTCGTGCCGACCGGCCCCCAGCCCCCGCCGCCGGTGGAGTTCATGAACCCGGCCACCAGGCCGAGCGGGGCGAGGAAGGCCGTGCGCAGCGGCCGCGCGCCGGTGGGGCGCGGCATGTCCCGCAGGGTGAAGCGCAGCAGCAGGTACAGCCCCAGCGCCAGCAGGATGGAGGACATCAGCGGGCCCGCGGCCTCCGAGGAGAGCCGGCTCAGCAGCAGCGCCCCGGCGAACGCCCCCACCGCGCCGGGGGCGGCGATGCGCACCACCACGCGCCGGTCGACGTTGCCGAACCGCCAGTGCGCGAACCCCGAGGCCAGCTGCGAGCCCACCTGGGAGAGGTTGACCGTGGCCGAGGCCGCCGCCGGGCCGGTGCCCAGCATGAGCAGCATCGTGGTGGAGGTGGCCCCGTACCCCATGCCGAGGCTGCCGTTGATCAGCTGGGCGGCAAGTCCGACGAGTCCGAGGAGGATCAGGGTCTGCATCGCGCGCCTTCGGTGACGGTGTTCGGGGGCGGCCGCCGCGGGACGCCGCAGCCTCTTTCTCCTACTTAGTTAGTGGGAATAGTAGGCACATGGGGTGCGGCGGGGCAAGGGGCGACACGCCGGACACCGCTCCCGGGGGAGGTCGGGGCGGTTCCGGGCCGCCGTCGCGCCCGGGGCCGCACGGGGTCGCGCGGGGTCGCTAGGCTCGGAGTCGGTCCGCGGCGGCAACGCCGACCCGCGCCGCTCCCCGCGGGCCCGGTCGCCAGTCGAGCGTGAACGAAGAAGGAGGACGACCCGTGTCGTCGATCGAGGCAGTACAGGCGCGAGAGATCCTTGACTCCCGCGGGAATCCGACGGTCGAGGTCGAGGTCCTCCTCGACGACGGGACGACCGCCCGCGCAGCCGTTCCCAGCGGCGCCTCCACCGGGCAGTTCGAGGCGGTTGAGCTGCGCGACGGGGGCGAGCGCTACGGCGGCAAGGGCGTGGACAAGGCCGTCACGGCCGTCAACGACGAGGTCGCCGACGAGCTGCTCGGATTCGCCCCCGAAGAGCAGCGCCTGATCGACCGGGCGCTCACCGACCTGGACGGCACCCCCAACAAGGCCCGCATCGGGGCCAACGCCATCCTCGGCTCCTCGCTGGCGGTCGCCCACGCCGCCGCCGAGACCGCGGGCCTGCCGCTCTTCCGCTACCTGGGCGGCCCCAACGCGCACGTGCTCCCGGTGCCGATGATGAACATCCTCAACGGCGGGGCGCACGCCGACACCAACGTCGACATCCAGGAGTTCATGATCGCGCCGATCGGCGCGGCGAGCTTCCGCGAGGCCGTGCGCTGGGGCGCCGAGGTCTACCACGCCCTGAAGTCGGTGCTCAAGGAGCACGGCCTGGCCACCGGGGTGGGCGACGAGGGCGGCTTCGCCCCGAACCTGGACAGCAACCGCGCCGCCCTCGACCTGATCGTCGAGGCGATCGGCAAGGCCGGCTACACCCCCGGCAGCGACATCGCCCTGGCCCTGGACGTGGCCGCCTCGGAGTTCTTCGAGGACGGCACCTACCGCTTCGAGGGCACCGAGCGCAGCGCCGAGGACATGGCCGCCTACTACGCCGAGCTGGTCGACGCCTACCCGCTGGGGTCCATCGAGGAC
>NZ_ANAD01000280.1 GCF_000341245.1 Nocardiopsis halophila DSM 44494 | reverse complement strand
CCAGCCCCAGGATGCGACGAGCCGACATCGAGGTGCCAAACCATCCCGTCGATACGGACTCTTGGGGAAGATCAGCCTGTTATCCCCGGGGTACCTTTTAGCCGTTGAGCGACACCGCTTCCACACGCCGGTGCCGGATCACTAGTCCCTGCTTTCGCACCTGCTCGACACGTCCGTCTCACAGTCAAGCTCCCTTGTGCACTTACACTCGACACCTGATTGCCAACCAGGATGAGGGAACCTTTGGGCGCCTCCGTTACCCTTTAGGAGGCAACCGCCCCAGTTAAACTACCCACCAGACACTGTCCCCGAACCGGATCACGGCCCCAGGTTAGATGCCCGAAACAGTCAGAGTGGTATTTCACCAACGCCTCCACGACCACTAGCGTGACCGCTTCACCGGCTCCCACCTATCCTACACAAACCATCCCAAACACCAATGTCAAGCTATAGTGAAGGTCCCGGGGTCTTTCCGTCCTGCTGCGCGAAACGAGCATCTTTACTCGTACTGCAATTTCACCGGGCCCGCGGTTGAGACAGCGGGGAAGTCGTTACGCCATTCGTGCAGGTCGGAACTTACCCGACAAGGAATTTCGCTACCTTAGGATGGTTATAGTTACCACCGCCGTTTACCGGCGCTTAGATTCCCAGCCTCGACACCCAAAGGCGTCTAACCGGTCCTCTTAACGTTCCGGCACCGGGCAGGCGTCAGTCCGTATACAGCGTCTTACGACTTAGCACGGACCTGTGTTTTTAATAAACAGTCGCTTCCCCCTGGTATCTGCGACCCCGCCCAGCTCAGAAAGCAAAGTTCCATCACCGGACAGGGCTCCCCTTCTCCCAAGGTTACGGGGACAATTTGCCGAGTTCCTTAACCACGGTTCACCCGAACGCCTCGGTATACTCTACCTGACCACCTGCGTCGGTTTAGGGTACTGGCCGCCCGCGAACTCACTAGAGGCTTTTCTCGACAGCACGGGATCACCCACTTCACCAAAAACGGCTCGGCATCACGCCTCACCCACCATGGGGCACGGATTTACCTGCACCCCGGGCTACACGCTTACCCCCGGACAACCACCGCCGGGTAGGGCTACCCCACTGCGTCACCCCATCGCTTACCTACTACCAAATCGGGTCCCACGCCTCCACCAAGCAACACCCGAAGGCGAAGCAAGGCTTCGGTGGTGGTTAGCATCAAAGGCCCCGGTATGGACGCGCACGGACGGGTACGGGAATATCAACCCGTTATCCATCGACTACGCCTGTCGGCCTCGCCTTAGGTCCAGACTCACCCTGGGCGGATTAACCTGCCCCAGGAACCCTTGGTCAATCGGCGCCGGAGTTTCTCACTCCGGTATCGCTACTCATGCCTGCATTCTCACTCGCACGCCCTCCACGACACGGTCACCCGGCCGCTTCACCGAACGCACGACGCTCCCCTACCAACCCGGACACAACGTCCGGGCCCCACGGCTTCGGCGGTGCACTTCAGCCCCGCTACATTATCGGCGCAGAATCACTTGACCAGTGAGCTATTACGCACTCTTTAAAGGATGGCTGCTTCTAAGCCAACCTCCTGGTTGTCTCAGCAACTCCACAACCTTTCCCACTTAGCACACGCTTAGGGGCCTTAGCCGATGATCTGGGTTGTTTCCCTCTCGACCACGAAGATTATCCCCCGCAGTCTCACTGCCGCGCTGAACCGAACCGGCATTCGGAGTTTATCTGACATCAGTAACCTTGTCGGGCCCATCAGCCAAACAGTAGCTCTACCTCCGGCAGGCAACACGCGACGCTGCACCTAAATGCATTTCGGGGAGAACCAGCTATCACGGAGTTTGATTGGCCTTTCACCCCTACCCACAGCTCATCCCCCAGGTTTTCAACCCTGGTGGGTTCGGGCCTCCACGACCTCTTACAGCCGCTTCACCCTGGCCATGGGTAGATCACTCCGCTTCGGGTCTACAGCATGCGACTCAGAACGCCCTATTCAGACTCGCTTTCGCTACGGCTGCCCCACCCGGGTTAACCTCGCCACCCACCATAACTCGCAGGCTCATTCTTCAAAAAGCACGCCATCACCCAAAAAAGAGCTCTGACGGCTTGACAGCACACGGTTTCAGGTACTATTTCACGACCCCTCACCGGGGCACTTTTCACCTTTCCCTCACGGTACTAGTGCACTATCGGTCACCAGGACGTATTCAGGCTTAGCAGGTGGTCCTGCCAGATTCACACAGAGTTTCACGGGCTCCGCGCTACTCGGGGAAGCACCAACGCCCCCGCTCTTCCTTCACCTACGGGACTCTCACCCACTACGGCACCGCTTCCCAACGGCTTCGGCTAGAAGAACGAGCAAACGCGCCCGGCCGGCAGACCGGACAAGATGCACCCCACAACCCCGCGAACGCAACGACCGCCGTCTCTCACACGCCCGCGGTTTAGCCACCATCCCCTTTCGCTCACCACTACTCAGGGAATCACTGTTGTTTTCTCTTCCTGCGGGTACTGAGATGTTTCACTTCCCCGCGTTGCCACCGACCGCCCTATACATTCAAGCGGCGGCAACCCGAAATGACTCGGGCTGGGTTCCCCCATTCGGAC
>NZ_ANAD01000279.1 GCF_000341245.1 Nocardiopsis halophila DSM 44494 | reverse complement strand
AGGGGTCGGCCTCGGCGGCGGCGCGGACCGAGGCGGCCAGGCGGCGGATGAAGTCGAGCACGGTCCCTCAGCTCTGGTGGTCGTTGCCGTTGTTGACGACGCGGGCGCCGGGGCCGATGGCCAGGCCCCCGGTGAAGGTGTTGTTGCCGCCGTAGTTGGCGACCCCTTGCACGTTGCACTGGTCGCCGGTGCCGGTGTGGACCGGGCCGTTGACGGTTCCGGCGACGGTGCCCACGTTCCCGGTGACGTTGCCGATGGTGGGGCCGGGGGTGCTGTCGTGGTGGTGGGTGTGGTGGTGGGTCTCATCGACGTTGAGGCCGCCGTGGATCTGGCCGGCCTGTACGGCGTTGTTCGCGGTGCCGCCGCTGAGCTCGTTGCCGTATCCGGCGGCGGGCGCCTGGGCGGGGCGGCGGGAGAACAGGCGGCGGAGGAACCCGAGCATCTGCGGTCACCCTTTCGTGTCTGCGGTGTTGACGTGTTCCACGCTAGGGTCCCCGCACCCCCAATGTCAACACTGCGGACAAAAATGGGCCCTGCCGGAGGTCGGCAGGGCCCGAGGGGGGCGGGGGCTAGGCCGGCGGCTGGGCCGAGGCGGCCAGGCACAGCCACATGCGCAGCAGCCGCACGCGGTCCTCTTCGGCGCCGTAGACCCCGGTCAGGTGCGTGCACTCGGCGTCGAGCGTGCTCCCGCGTCCGGCACTCTCGGCCACGGCCATGCTCAAAAGCCGCTGTGCGGTGTCGGCGTCGCGTCGGGCGTGGGTGCATCCCCCCGCCTCCGATTGCATGTGCGGGCCCAGGCGGCCGGCGCCGTAGTGGGCCGCGCGGCGCGCGGCGTGGGCCAGGGCCTCGGCCGTAGCGGTGGCCGAGGCCTGGGTCCAGGCGTCGATAAGCTCGGCGTCTTGGACGGCGTACGTCTTGATCAGTTCCGGGTGCCGGGCGTAGACGGTGGCCGTGGCCAAGGCCATAAGGGAGGTCCACGACAGGGGAGGCGTCCCGGGGGGCCTCGGCGGGGGAATGGGGCGCTTGCGGTCCGGATACATGTCTGTATGCGCCATATCAAGTCCTACGACTGAGTGTGAGGACTACCATTATGGCAGGCCGCACGGTCTTATCCAGTGCGAGAGGTGGATTACTTGCGACCCAAATACCGGCAGATCGCGGACGAAATAGCCGAGAAAATCAAAAACGGCACATACGCCCCAGGCGACCGCATTCCGAGTGAATCGGAACTCGTGCGCGCCTATGGGGCCTCACAGACCACCGTGCGCCGCGCGGTGGTCGAGCTGTCCCGGGACGGGCAAATCCTGGTGCGCCACGGATCGGGCGCCTTCGTCCGCGAGCACCGCCCCCGCGTGCGGCGCGTGCCCAACCGCTACGCGCGCGACCGCGGCGCATGGCTGCACGAGGCCGAGGCGGCCGGCCAGGGCGTCGAACAGGACCACGACACCGACCGCACCGCGGCCACGCCGGCCCTGGCCTGGCNCTACCATTATGGCAGGCCGCACGGTCTTATCCAGTGCGAGAGGTGGATTACTTGCGACCCAAATACCGGCAGATCGCGGACGAAATAGCCGAGAAAATCAAAAACGGCACATACGCCCCAGGCGACCGCATTCCGAGTGAATCGGAACTCGTGCGCGCCTATGGGGCCTCACAGACCACCGTGCGCCGCGCGGTGGTCGAGCTGTCCCGGGACGGGCAAATCCTGGTGCGCCACGGATCGGGCGCCTTCGTCCGCGAGCACCGCCCCCGCGTGCGGCGCGTGCCCAACCGCTACGCGCGCGACCGCGGCGCATGGCTGCACGAGGCCGAGGCGGCCGGCCAGGGCGTCGAACAGGACCACGACACCGACCGCACCGCGGCCACGCCGGCCCTGGCCTGGCGCCTGGGCATCGACGCCGGCGCCGAGGTTGTGCGCACCCGCTACCGCACCCGCATGGACGGCGACGTCGTGTCCACCTCGGTGTGCTGGGAGCCGGCCGACCTGGTGGCCGGCACCGACGTGGAGGACCCCCACACCGGCCCCATGGCCGATGCCGGGATCCGCGCCCGCATGGCGCACATCGGCATCACCGTGGACGT
>NZ_ANAD01000278.1 GCF_000341245.1 Nocardiopsis halophila DSM 44494 | reverse complement strand
GCAGTCCGGATCGGCCGCGGGACGCTGGGGGCGTGGGGCGCTCATGGCCCCATGCTATTGGCCCGGGGGCCTGTGGGGATGGGGATCCCGCAGGCCCCCGACTCATGCGGCCTCGGCCGCGCGCAGCGTTGCCTCTGTCTGGGCGCGCGCCCGCTCCAGGGCCTCATCGATGAGCACGCTCGGCGGGGTGCCCAGCAGCGCCACGGCGTCGGAGAGCATGTCATAGCGGTGCGCCCAGGGCAGGTCATCGACCAGGCGCAACGCGTCGGACAGGCGCCACTCATGGACCGCGCCCAGGATCGCGGCGCTCTCCTTGCCGAAGA
>NZ_ANAD01000277.1 GCF_000341245.1 Nocardiopsis halophila DSM 44494 | reverse complement strand
GCGACCACCGAGACGATCACCAGGAACAGCGGGCCGAAGAACCCGCGCAGCCAAGTGGCCAGGCCCTCGGTGTCCAGGTCGCCGGTGCCGTCCGCCAATACCACGGTAGGGACGGCCTCAGGCGCCCAGAGCGGGCCCATGGCTGCTGCGAGTAGTCCGGTCACGTCCATAGTGTGATCATCCTATTCCGATTCGGACGTGCAAGATCAACCGAGATTCGGCGCCCCGGGTGTCCGCAAGCGGCCGATCATGCATGTTTACCAGCCGAAACACCGTGGTAACGCACGCGCGCGGTTCGCCCTCCAATCGGCCCCCTCTGTTCCGGCCGCACCGGAAAGGCGCGAAAAATGTTACGAATGCCAGTCTCGGGACTTTCGGCCCTGGTCCATCATGGACGACGCGCAACCGCCACGGATGAGTCAAGGGGGGCCGATGGGGCGCCGGAGGCAGGGGCAGGGCAGGCGCAGACTGGCCCGGGTGCTGTTGACGCTGGCCACCCTGGGGGTGCTGCTGTGCATCCCCAGCAGCGCAAACGCGGCGTGGTGCGAGGACAAGGCGCCGGTGCCGGATTTCTCCGAGGACCACCAGCCGCTTTTCGTGCCCGAGCGGATGGAGCGCCCGGGGCTCACGGACTTCATGACCGACTGGAATTACATCGGCCGCTGGGGCGACTGGGCCGAGGATTCCAACCCCAATGATATGGCAGAAAAGTACTGGACCGCGGGCGCGAAATGGCACGTGGTTCTCGAAGGGTGCACCGACCCTATGCGGTGGGATCCGGAACCGAAAATATACAATATGTTCTGGGGTTGGTCCAAGACCATTGCCAGCTTCGTTCTCGCGGCGGTTTTCATGGGCCTTTTCCCTGAGACCGTCGGCTTCTTCGGGCATATGATGGCAACAGTCATCGACACCCTGAAGGAAACGATTTTCTGGCAGTTCTTCAGTGCAATGGTGATCCTCGGCGCGCTGTGGATGGGGTGGCAGGGGCTCATCGCAAAACGCTTCACGCTAACCGTCCAGGGGGCGGTTTGGATGTGCGTTTCCGCGGCACTGGGAATGTGGGTCATGGCCTCCCCGCAAACGTTCTTCGGCGCAACGGTGCAGATCTCCAACGTCGGAGCGGCCGGCGCGACCAACATCATGTCCTCATCGGTGTCCGGCGACCCTGAGCAGGAGTACACCTGCATGAAGGGCGAGAGCTGGGGCAGCGACACCGAGAAGATGGACGATCCCACAGTGGACGCGGCCCGCCTCTACCAGACCGCGACCTGGCAAACGCTGGTCTGCGAGCCGTGGAAACGGGGAATGTTCGGCGCCGGCGCATCGGCCGAGAGTGTGGCAGACGAATACGGGAAGGACTTCTGGAAACTCCAGGTGATGAGCGGGCGCTCTTACGACGAAAGTGACCAGGACGAGATCGACGACGAGTGGACCGAGATGGCCGACGAGATCGCCGAGGAGAATCCCGGCGTTCACACCGTCCTCGTCGGCCGCAATTCCGGGGTCCGCACCGACGCCGCCATATCCGCATTCGGTGCGAGCATCATCCTGGGCGGGGTCCTGGGGATCGTCGCCTTCTCCGTGGCCATCCTCCGAGTCGCGGTCATGTTCATGCT
>NZ_ANAD01000276.1 GCF_000341245.1 Nocardiopsis halophila DSM 44494 | reverse complement strand
GATGAGCGGGCGCTCTTACGACGAAAGTGACCAGGACGAGATCGACGACGAGTGGACCGAGATGGCCGACGAGATCGCCGAGGAGAATCCCGGCGTTCACACCGTCCTCGTCGGCCGCAATTCCGGGGTCCGCACCGACGCCGCCATATCCGCATTCGGTGCGAGCATCATCCTGGGCGGGGTCCTGGGGATCGTCGCCTTCTCCGTGGCCATCCTCCGAGTCGCGGTCATGTTCATGCTCGCCATCTCGCCCGTGGTCTTCGTGTTCGGGATACACCCCGGGTGGGGGCGCCCGATCGTGCGCCGATATTTCGAGATGCTGGGCGGCCTGGCAATCAAACAATTGGTGTTGCTCGCGCTCATGGGCGTACTGCTGGTCGCCTTTCGCCTGGTGGTCGCCAGCCCGCTGCCGTGGCGCATGCACATTCTCCTCTACCTGCTCATCCTGGTGATCGCGATCGTGGGCAGGAAACGCGCCCTCGGCAAACTGTCCGAGATGATCGGCGGGGCCCAGTCCACCGCCGGGCGAATGGTCAAGGGCGCCGCAGAGGACAAAACGCTAGAGCACGCATCGGGATTCACCGCGTGGAATGCCACGCGTAAAAAGTCGATCGAATGGGCGAAGAAGGCGGCCGGCGTCACATTGGCGCTGTCTGGCATGCCCAACGCCCTGGGCGGACTCGGCGGGGGCAAGAACCCCAAGACCAAGCAGGGGCCCGGCGGCCGCACGCCCGAGGAGGCACCCCCCATGAACGGACCCAAGTGGCGCGCCGAGGACACCACCGCCCGCCCGTCCCGGCCCCAGCCCCCCGGCGTGGGCGGGCGGCAGGCCCCCGGCCTGGGCCAGGGACCCAAGGGCGGCCCCGGCGGCGGTCCGGGCGGCGGTCCGGGCGGGGGCCCGCCGCCGCTGCCGGTGGACCGCAGCGGCGGC
>NZ_ANAD01000275.1 GCF_000341245.1 Nocardiopsis halophila DSM 44494 | reverse complement strand
GCACGACGGCGGGCGGTGCGGCGGCGCGGACGGTGCCCAGCTCGGGCACGGAGATGGCGAACTCGGAGAGGAACTCCAGCAGGAACGCCTCGAACTCGTCGTCGGCGCGGTCGATCTCGTCGATGAGCAGCACGGCGGGGCGGCCGGGGGCGCTCTCCTCCAGGGCCCGCAGCAGGGGGCGGGCCTGCAGGTAGCGGCGGTCGTACATGCCGGCCTCCAGCTCCTCGGCGGCGGCCGGGGCCTGGCCGGAGGCCTGGACGGCGCGCAGGTGGAGCAGCTGGCGGGGGTGGTCCCAGTCGTAGAGGGCCTGGGAGGCGTCGATGCCCTCGTGGCACTGCAGGCGGATCAGCGGGGCGCCGAGGACGCCGGAGAGGGCGCGGGCCAGTTCGGTCTTGCCGACGCCCGCGTCCCCCTCTAAGAAGAGCGGCCGCTGCATGCGCAGGGCGAGGAAGCACGCGGTGGCGGCGCCGTCGTCGGCCAAGTAGCCCTGGCCGTCCAGCAGCACGGCCAGGGCCTCGGGGTCGTCCGGGCCGGTGCCCGGTGCGCCGGTTGCCCCCATGCCCCTCCTCTGGGAGTCCCGATGTCCCGTTCCTGAGACAAGGCTATGTGCCCTGTCCCACAGCGTGAGAGGTCATGATCCTCCAAATTTCCGGGGCGGTGAAGACTCCCGGTCGTACGCGCGCACATGGGCGGCGGTCGGTGCGGTCCTGGCGGGGTCGTCGGTGTCGACGGTCGTGCGGGGGTCGGGGAAGAGCCCGGGGCCGGCCCTTCGGGGAGTCCGGTCCCGACCCGGTCCGCCACGCGGTCCGGATCAGCCGGCCAGGGTCGATGCGAGGGCGAGGAGGGTGACGAGGACCCAGAACAGCACGGAGACGCGGTCGGCGCCGGCACGCGCGGTCCGGGTCACCCGCATGCTCAAAGTGAGGGTCTCCATGTTTCCTATGACGCCCCACGCACACCACTTGGTTCAAACGGTTTTCCGTTCACGGGGCGCCCCTGGGAGCGGAGGGCAGGCCGTTTCAGGAGCAGACCGGCGGGGAACGCGGACAGATGGGCCTGTAGGACCCCTTGGGCGGTCTGTCGGCAGCCGCGCAGGGAGCAGGGCATGTAACCGCCGTGCAAGCGGTGCGGTGGAACCGGTCCTCCGGAACCGCCGTTTTCCTGCAGGTACACCCGGCCACCGGGGGACATGTGCGGCGCCCGTTCACGACTCCAGCCGCGCCTCGGTCCGGCGGGCGGCGACGACGCACAGGACGAGGGTCCACAGCACCCCGCACGCCAGGACGAGGGCGGGCGGAAGGCCGGTGCCGGGGAATCCGGGCAGCACGGTCAGCGCCCAGGCGGGTGGGGCCGCCAGGAGCATCCACACCGCCGGATCCGGCAGGGTCCAGGCCAGGACGGGCAGCAGCACCGACACCGCGGCCAGGGCCTTCACCGCCACCAGCGCCTCCACCGTGTTCGAGGCCGTCGCCGTGATGGCCAGCACCATGAGCGGCCCGGCCGCGGCCGCGAGGAGGACCGCGGCCGCGAGCCCCGCCGATGCGGGTGGAGCGAGCCCGGAGAGGGGCACCGCGGCCGCCAGGCCGATCAGCGCCAGCAGTCCCGCCAGCCCCGACCGGTACGCGATGTACCCGCGCAGCGGCAGCGGGGAGGCCCGCAGGATCAGCAGGGCGCCGTCGTCGGCCTCCTCCATGAACCGTAGGGCGACCACCGAGCCCGTGATGACGGGGACGTGCAGCAGGATCAGCGCGGCGAACACCGGGGGCGCCGCGGAGGCGGGGTCGAACCCGTAGGCGCTCTGCACCAGGGCGGCCATCGGCGGGTAGCCGACGCGCAGGACCAGCGACAGCAGGACCGGGGCGGCCAGGCCGACCAGGATCAGCGCGTCGCGCCGCCCCGGCAGCAGGTCGAAGCGCAGGAACATGAGCAGGGGCCGGCGTCCGCGCGGCCGCGCCCCCGTGCCCGCCGCCGCGGAGGCGGAGCCGGAGGCAGCGGCACGCCTCGTACCGGGGGCCGGGCCGGCTCCCGCACCGGAGCCACGAGGGGGCGCCGATGGGTGCCCGGACGTATCGGCCGAAGGCGCCGTGGCCCGCGCGGCCCACGCACAGGCCGCGACCGCCCCCGCCGCTCTCCACGCCGCCGCCGCGACCACGGCCGGGACCGGCGGCACCGGCATGGCCGGCTGCGCGCCGGACACGCCGACGGACGTGCCCAGCCGGATCAGCTCTGCGCCCGCCGTGGTGGGGACCAGGAAGGTCAGCGGAGTGTGCACGGCGCCGGTCAGGTGCAGGACCGGCACCGTGATCAACAGCGCGACCCCGGGGACCAGGCGCAGGAACGCGCCGGGGAGCGTGGCCGCCCCGCCGCCCAGGGCCAGGCAGGCGGCGACCAGGAGCACCGACGTCAGTGCGACGCCCCCCGTGGTCGCCGCGACCGCGCCGGGGCCGAGCGGTACCCCCGAGGCCAGGGCGAGGGGGACGGCGATCGCCGCGGCCAGCACGGTCAGGACCGAGACGCGCGCGACGACCGGTTCCCAGGGCCGCAGGGGCGTCGTGCCCCGCGCGGCGTCGACCCGCTCGACGCGTTCGAACAGCGCCAGTCCCACCGCGATCAGGGCGCCGAACCCGGCCGTGTCCACGAAGAGCAGCAGCGGGAGCAGGCGCTGCGCCCCTGGGGCGGGCAGCGCCGCAAGGGTGAGGGACCACAGGACCGCGAGCGCCGCCGCCAGGCCGACGACGCCGTACCGCCACGCGACCGCGGCCTCCGCCCGCACCGCGGCGCGGAGGCGGCGCCCGGTGGGCCCTCCGCCGCTCCCCGGCGCCGCGGGCACGGCCCGGGCGGTCACAGCCGGACCTCGGTGACCTCGGCGAAGACCTCGTCCAGGGCGGCTTCGCGGCTGTGCAGGGCGGTCAGCCGACCGGACCGCACCAGGGCCGCCAGTTCCCCGGCGTCCGCGCCCGAGGCGGAGAACACCCTGCGGCGGGGGCGGCCGTCCTCGCCGTCGTACTCGGCGACCAGCCCGGGCCTTCCGTGCCGGCGCTTGAACCCCTGCGGGGTGTCCACCGCGACGATCCGGCCGCCGGCGACGAAGGCGACCCGGTCGCACAGCTCGTCGGCGGTGCGCATGTCGTGGGTGGTCAGGAAGACGGCGGCGCCGCGCTCGGCCTCGGAGCGGATCACCTCGCGCATGGCCCCGGCGCGGACGGGGTCCTGCCCGGAGGTGGGCTCGTCCAGGAAGAGGAGCGAGGGGCGGTTGACCAGGGCACGGGCCAGGTTCAGCCGCATCCGCATGCCCTTGGAGACGGTGCCGACCCGCCGGTCCGCGGCGTCGGCCAGGCCGAGCCGGGCGAGGAGCCGCCCGGGGTCGGCGGTGGGACCGCCGTAGAAGGAGGCGAACACGTCCAGGTTCTCGCGGGCCGTCATCCGGCCGAACGCGGCGGGCAGCTCGAAGCCCACGCCGATCCGCTCGTGGTAGTCGCGCCCCCAGTCCGGCAGCGGGCGGCCGAGGACGCGCACGCTCCCCCGGTAGCGGCGCAGCAGGCCGGTCAGGACGTTCTGGACGGTGGACTTGCCCGCGCCGGAGGGGCCGAGGAACCCGAACACCTCCCCGGCCGAGACCGCGAAGTCCATGCCGGATACGGCGTCCGCCGAAGCGCCGCGGTAGCGCACGGTCAGCCCGTCGACCCGGACGGCGTCGTCGCCCATGGCGCGCTCCCTTCCCCGGTGGACGCACCGGCCAGGGCCCCGAGGGCCTCGTCGACGAGGGCGGGCAGGTCGGCGGCGCCGTCGGACTCCGCCCACGCGGTCACGGCGGCGGCGAGGGCGGCGGTGCAGGCCGCGGCAAGGGCCCGGACGGGCAGCGGCGGGGGTTCGGCGCCGGGGGCCAGGCCCCGCTCGAAGGCCTCCTGCGAGCTCCGAATGCTGTCGCCCATCCGGTGCCGGAGCGCGGGCGTGTCCAGGATCAGCCGGGTGCGGAGGAGCAGCTGTTCCCTTTCCCGTTCGTACACGTCGGGCAGGGCGCTCATGAGGGCGTTCCTGATCCGGACGACGGGGGGTTCACCGGCGGGGCGCTCCCGGACGAGCCGCTCCAGCATCGGATCGTACTCGTCCCGCAGGACGACGTCCTCCTTGGTCGGGAAGTGCCGGAAGAACGTCATGTGCGAGACGCCCGCCTCGGCGGCGATCTGCGCGACGGTGGTCTTGTCGTACCCCTGTTCCAGGAACATCCGATAGGCCGCCGCCCGCAGGGCTCCCCGCGTGCGCACCCCTCGGTCCCGGTTCGCCCGACTGCTCATGGTTAGATACTAACGCATTAGTCACTAACGTCAATACCTCGTCGGCAGGACCGCCCGGGACCAGTGCAGAGCCGCGCGGAAGGCGGCGACAGGGCGGCCGGTCCCCCGCTCGCGGCTGCTTGCCGGGTGGCGGGTCCGCGCCGGTCAAGGGGAGGGCGGCGACCACGGACCAGCAGGTACCCCACTCGTGGCCGCTTCCCGGCCGCCGGGTCCGCGCCGGTCAGGGTAGAGGAGCAGCGACGACGGAGCCGGGCGCTTCCCCGGCCCTGCTTGTCGGCCGCCGGGTCGC
>NZ_ANAD01000274.1 GCF_000341245.1 Nocardiopsis halophila DSM 44494 | reverse complement strand
GCACCTTCCCCTCCAGGGTCCGCGAGGCCCTGGTGGCCACGGCGGGCACCTGCCAGTGGGAGGAGGGGTGCTCGGTTCCGGCGCGGTGGTGCCAGGGCGACCACCGCACCGAGTGGTGGGAGGGCGGGGCCACCACCCTGGGCAATGCGCAGCTGCTGTGCGGGCGGCACAACCGCGAGAAGCACATGCGCCGCCTCCAGGCCCACTACCGGGCCCGGGCCTCCGGGGCCGGAGGCCACCGCCCCGGAGGCCACCGGGACACCACCCGCCGGCCGGAGCAAGGGCCCGGCGGGGACGACGATGACGGGTCACTAACCGAGGCCGCATAGGCCACCGGGTTCAGGCCCAGGAATCACGGGCTTCTCCGGATCGGGAAGCACTGGGGGTAGGGCACATAGTGCACCAGCGGAGGATCACCGAACTTCCCGCCTCGGCGGGTAGCCGCCCCTGCCTCTCCAGGAGGACCCCCGCCGAGGGGCTCACAGGAAAGGCTTGGGCCCCGGATGGGGCCCCTCCCCCGCTACGTCTGTCACTTCCCCGTGAACGGCCTGCTCGGTGGGGCTGCAATGGATCATGCGAAGAATTTTGTACTGCATGATCCAAAACGATGATAGCGTCCCAGCCATGGGACGACCCCGGAAGTTCGACGAGGAGCGCGTCGTCGATGCGGCCTGCCGCGTGTTCTGGCGCAAGGGATACGAGGCCGCGTCCGTCGATGAGCTGTGCGCCGAGACCGGCCTGACCCGGAGCAGCCTGTTCAACGCCTTCATCTCCAAAGAGCACCTGTTCAAGCGGGCGCTCTCGCACTACCTCTCCACCCGTTCGGCCCGACAGGCGGAGGTGCTCGACACTCCCGGCGTCCCCGGCGCCGAGCGGATCCGCCGGGTGCTCGCCCTGGTCCTGGAGGACGAGGCGGCCAACCGCGGCGGTGAGGGCGAAGGCGGCCCCGGGTGCTTCTCGGTCAACACCATCACCGTGATGGCGCACCTCGACCCGGAAGTGGCCCGGCTCGTCGAGGCCGACCTGCACCGGCGCCTGTCGTCCCTGCGGCTGGCCCTGATGGACGGTCGGCTGGACGGGTCGATCACCTCCGACCGCGAACCCGGTGAGCTGGCCTGGTACCTCAATTCGGTGATCTCGGGGATGCGCGTCTCCGGGCAGGCCGGTGCCGACTCGGCCGCGCTCGAAGCGGTCGCCGCGGCCGGAATGGACGCCCTGAGCGGCTGAAGCCGCGTCCGGTGAGGGGTGGAGCCGCCCGGAGCGCGGGAAGGCCCACCCTTCCGCCTGCCCGGCCGGCCGGTGATTGAGAGCCCTGTCAGGGTCGAGCCGCGGCCTCGCTTGCCGAAGTTTTGGTCTACACAGTCCAATATTGGAAAGGGACCGGATGACGAACACCCACAGAGCAGAGGCGACCGCGGAGCCGCCCCCGCCGGGCACGCCCGGTGCGTCGGAGGGGCGCCCCGGACATCCCCGCGAGCGGGTCCCGCCAGCCGTCCACCTTGTGGCCCTGGGCATCTTCACCATGGTCACCAGCGAGTTCGCCGTGGGCGGCCTGATGCCGCGGATGGCCGAAGGGCTCGGCACCGGCGTCCCGCAGGTCGGCTACCTCATCACCGCGTTCGCCCTGGCCATGGCCGTCGGCGGGCCGGTCGCCGCCACGGCCCTGCACCGGCTGCGCCCGACGACCGCCCTGCTCGTGCTCTACGCCGTTTTCCTCACCGGGAACGCACTCGCGGCCGCCGCGCCCGGCTACACCGTCATGCTCGTGGCGCGTGTGGTCACCGGCGCGGCCTCGGGCGCCTTCTTCGGCGTGGCGCTGAGCGTGGTGGCACGCATCACCCGGCCGGAGCTGCGTGGCCGCGCCACCGGCGTCGCGATGCAGGGGCTGATGGTCGGCACCCTGCTCGGGCTGCCGCTCGCGACGTTCCTCGGTGAGCTGTGGGGGTGGCGGGCGGCCTTCGTCGCGATCGGCGTCCTCACCGTGGTCGCGGCGGGCGCGAGCGCCGCCGCCCTGCCGCGCCTGGACCACCTGGAGGCGGTCGGTGGACTCGGCCGCGAGGCCGCGGTGCTGCGGGACCCGCGGCTCATCGGCGCGATGCTCTGCTCGACCCTCATCATCGGTGCGACCTTCGCGGCCTTCTCCTACTTCACGCCGATCCTCACCGAGGTCACGGGCTTCTCCAGCGGGACGGTCCCGTTGCTGCTCCTCGCCTATGGGGCCGCGACGGTGGTGGGCAACGCCGTGGTCGCGCGCTTCGCCGTGTCCAGGACCCTGACGGTGATCGCCGCGGGGCTGGCCCTGAACACCGCCTTCCTGGTGACGTTCGCGCTGGCCGCCGGCCACAAGGCGCCCGCCGTCGTGGCCATGGCCGGGATCGGGCTCGTGGGGGTCACCATGAACCCGGCCATGATCACCCGCGTGCAGCGGATCGGGAACGCCGGTCCGCTGGTCAACACCGTGCATTCGTCCTTCATCACGATGGGCGTCGTGGTCGGCTCGTGGGTCGGCGGCCTGGGGGTCGACGCATTCGGTCTGCGGGCCCCGTTGTGGACGGGGGCGGTCCTGGCCCTTGTCGGTCTGGCGACCCTGCTCCCCAGCGCGGCAAGGCGGCTTCGAGAGTGACGCCCCCTCTCTCCCCCTGGGGCTTCCGGGCTCGTGTGTAGCCGTTGTGCGTCGGAATCAGCATGTGTAGCTTCCGATGATGGAGCCGAATGAGAGACGCACCGATCAGGGTGACCGATGGATCAAGGCGTCCAAGGAGAGCGTCTACCAGGCGATGGTGGACCGGCACGGCCTTGAACGGTGGCTGCCGCCGTCGGACATGGTCGGGCGGATGGAGCGGTTCGACCCGCGGCCAGGGGGCGGCTACCGGATGGTCCTCACCTATAAGGGGCGGGGAAAGGGCAAGGCGACGGAGGGCTCCGACATCGTGGAGGCGGAGTTCACCGACCTCGTTCCCGGCGAGAGGGTCGTGCAGCGCGTGGAGTTCGTGGCGGACGACCCCTCCTTCTCCGGGACGATGACGATGTCCTGGCTGCTCGACGAGGAACACGGCGGCACCCGGGTGACCATCAGGGCGGAGAACGTGCCGCCAGGGATCTCGCGCACCGACCACGAGGCCGGCCTGGCCTCCAGCCTCACCAACCTGGCCGCCTACGTGGAGGCCGACGGGGCGGAGTGACCGCACCGGGAGCGCCGCTCCCCTCGGAAGCCCTGGCTCGGTGCCCGCCCCTCAGTCCCACCAGAGGAACCAGCCACTGGTGGGGGCGACCTTCTCCGCGAGCGCCGCGACGGACCCGATCCCCTGATCGACGATGTCCGGGCAGTAGGCGTACATCTCCATCGCGGCGAGGGCGGCGCCTCCGGGCGTCGTCGGTGCGCGGTCGACCAGCAGCTCGATCACGTCGCCCGTCATACCGACCAGGTCGGCCCCGTACTCCTGGTGGAAGTGCCGGAGTACCGCCATGTGGTGGTCGCCCTCCAGGGCGTGGTTGCCCGCGCCGCCCCAGCGCAGGAGGGCGGGGACCTCATGTCCCGCGGACGCCCGCACCAGCATCAGCAGGGTGCTGGGGGAGGCGACGGACCAGGGGGTGGAGGGCTCCGGTGCGAAGCGGGAGCCGCGGTCGGGTGTGGCCAGCCGGGATTCGGCGATGAGGTTCTGGGCGAGGTCCGCCGCGTCGTGGACGAGGTTCGGGGCGGGGCCCGGAGAGGAGAGTTCGACGAGTTCTGCCGCCGCTGAGAAGCGAGCGGCCTCCGACGGAGGGGAGCCGTGGCGGCAGGTGTCGTCGGTGTCCTCCATGAGGAAGGTGCGGGCATAGAGGTCCTGGAGGAGGGAGACCGGGTCGTGTTTGTCCCCCAGACCGAGGGCCGAGGTGTCGAGCGCGCCGTCGAGCATCTCCCAAGGCGGGAGTGCGGGGGACGGTGCGCCGCTCAGGACGGGCCACCACCCGCTGGACTCGTGGAGTGCGCGCAGAGAGGACCAGAGGGGGAGGACGTCGGCCTCGGGGACGGCGGCGACGTATACGGGAGACCCAGCGATGTCCACCGCGACCCGATCCATCTCCGGGAGCGAGCGGCCGCGCTGCGCGCAGGCGGTGCGCAGAACGGGGATCGGCATAGGAAGGTGCATGTCGCGACCCTAAGGATGCACGCGGACAAGCACGGCGGGATCCGCCGAAACTGTGGACATCTCCAAGGGGCGCCGAGGCCCGTGGTGCTCCCGGCGCGGGTCGGTGGACGGAACAGGCAGGTCGGGGCGTTCGCCGTCTCTGGCGCCGTCCTCGACGGCGGCTCTGTGCGGAGCCGGGGCGAGCGGCGTGCGGTGGACGAGGGAGAGGCAGGCTGGAGGGAGGCGCAGAGCACATGGCGCTGGCCCCGGATCCGGTTTGGCGTAGGGGATTCGAGCGGCTATAGTCATCCAGGTCGCTCAGAGCGGGGGCAAGAGCCCCGGACTCGGGCGGCGGTCTTCTCTCGGTCGAAGCGAACACCGGACAACGGTGGGCGTGACCGCATCCTTCCGGAAACGGAACACTTGGTTCTGAGCACCGGCGAACCG
>NZ_ANAD01000273.1 GCF_000341245.1 Nocardiopsis halophila DSM 44494 | reverse complement strand
TGGAGGCGCGCTACCAACTGCGCCATAGCCCCGTGGGTCCGGCCCGGGCGGGGATCTCCGCCCTGCCGACACCCTGAACCTTAGCGGATCCCGCTCGATTAGTCGAAACGGTTCCCTGCGGCGGCCCGGGGGCCGCCGCCTGAGCGGCCGTCAGCGGTCGTCGCCGAGGACCCGCTCCTCGGGCAGGCTGGAGGCGTTGTGCTCCAGCAGCCGCCAGCCGCCCGTGCGCAGCGGCCCCAGCACCGACCACGAGCAGTTGCCCAGCGGCCCCAGGGCCTGGCGGATCTCCTGCGGGAGCCCGAGCATCCGGTTGATGCCCGCGCGCAGCGCCGCGCCGTGCCCCACGGCCACCAGGAGCCCGCCCTCGGGCACCAGGTCCAGACCGCGGCCGACCGCCTCGGCGACCCGCTCGCCCACCTCCTCGACGGGCTCGCCGCCGGGGATCTCCATGCGGGCGTTCTCCTCCGGCCAGCGCTCACGGATCTCCGCGGTCGTCAGCCCCTCCCACGGCCCGCCGAAGCGCTCCCGCAGCCCCTTGTCGGAGTGCACCTGCAGGCCCGTGGCCTCGGCCAGGAACCCCGCCGTGTCCGCAGCCCGGCGCAGGTCCGAGGCGACGATCGCGTCCGGCCGCAGTGCGGCCAGCAGCCGGGCCGCCCGTCGCGCCTGCTCCCGCCCGACGTCGTCGAGCGGGATGTCGGACTGCCCCTGGAAGCGCTTCTCGGCGTTCCACTGCGTCTGTCCGTGGCGCCAGCACAGGACACGACGGGATTCGGCCATGGACTCAACTCCAGTGCGGGTCGACGGCGGACGGGTCCTCAGGCGCCGTCCTGGGTGCGCTCGCGCCCCTGCGCGCCCTCGGGCAGGGGGATCGCGGGGCAATCCTTCCACAGCCGCTCCAGGCCGTAGGTGCCGCGCTCCTCCTCGTGCTGCACATGGACCACGATGTCGACGTAGTCCAGCAGCACCCAGCGCCCGTCGCGCTCCCCTTCCCGGCGCACCGGCTTGACGCCGGCGTCGCGCAGCCGGTCCTCCACCTCGTCGACGATGGACCGCACCTGCCGGTCGTTGGGCGCGGAGCACAGCAGGAAGGCGTCGGTGATGACGAGCTGGTCGCTCACATCGAAGGCGACGACCTCCTGGGCCAGTTTGTCCGAAGCCGCCTCGGCGGCGATGTTCACGAGCTCGACGGCCCTGTCCGTAGCGGTCACGATGAAGTAGCTGCCTCCCCTGGGGTCCGCCCCGGCGACGGGTCGTCGAGGTAGAGCCCGGTCTTGTTGATGTAGCGGACGATCCCGTCGGGGACCAGGTACCAGATCGGTTCGCCCTTGCGCACCCGCTCGCGGCACTCGGTGGAGGAGATCGCCAGGGCCGGGATCTCCACCAGGCTGACCTTGCCGTCGGGCAGTCCGGTGTCGGTCAGCCGGTGCCCGGGCCGGTTGCAGCCCACGAAATGCGCGAGATCGAAGAGTTCGTCCACGTTCTGCCAGCTCAGGATAGCGCCAAGGGCGTCGGCCCCGGTGATGAAGAAGAGCCGGACCTCGGGCCCGTACTCCCGGCGCAGCTGCCGCAGCGTGTCGATGGTGTAGGTGGGGCCCTCCCGGTCGACCTCGATCCGGCTGACCTTGAACTGCGGGTTCTCGGCGGTGGCGATGACCGTCATGAGGTAGCGGTCCTCCGCCGGGGCCACCTTGTCCAGGTCCTTCTGGTAGGGCTGCCCGGCCGGGACGAAGAGGACCTCGTCCAGGTGGTACAGGTGCGCCACCTCGCTGGCCGCGACGAGGTGCCCGTGGTGGATCGGGTCGAAGGTGCCGCCCATGACGCCCACGCGCCTGGGGCCGTCCGGTCTCCCTCCGGCCTCCGCCGCGCCCATCGCTCCGTTCGCCACCTCATCGCTCCCTTTACAGCGGTTTATCCAGCCGCCGCCGAGACTAACCGAAGGCGCCCACCACCCCGGCCGCGCACCGCCCGCCGCGGCCCGCCCGATCCCTCGTCGGCGGGGCCCACGCACCGCCCCGGAGGCCGCCCGCGGCAGGCCGCGATTCACGTCATATCTCGTTACCCGAAATCGTGGCGTTGGCGGGGGAGCCGCGCATAGCATGCCGACATGGCCACCAACACACCAGACCGCGCCCGCGTCCGACTCGACGACATCTCCTCCCGTGCCTACGAGCACCCGGCCGACCGCGGCGCCCTGGTCGCCCTGCGCTCGCTGCGCGGCTTCGACGAGGTCTTCCGCAGGCTCTCGGGCCTGTTCAACGAGCGCGCCCTGCGCCTGATGTTCCTGTCCGGGGCGGTGCGCGTCGGCGAGCGCCAGTTCCCCGAGGTGCACGACTACGTGCGCGACGCCGCCTACGTGCTCGACCTGAAAGAGGTGCCCGAGCTCTACATCAAGATGGACCCCAAGCCCAACGCGATGGCGATCGGCAGCCAGCGGCCGTTCATCGTCATGACCTCCGGGCTGTTCGACCTGCTCGACGCCGAGGAGCAGCGCTTCGTGGTCGGCCACGAGGTGGGGCACATCCTCTCCGGCCACGCGGTCTACCGGACCATGCTGCTGGCGCTGATCAACCTGGCCGCGCGCGTGGCGTGGATCCCGCTGGGCTACATCGGCCTGCGCGCCATCGTCGCCGCCCTGGAGGAGTGGTACCGCAAGTCCGAGCTCTCCTGCGACCGCGCGGGCCTGCTGGCCGCGCAGGACCCCGACGCCGCCAAGCGCGCGCTGATGAAGATGGCCGGCGGCTCGCGCCTGGCCGAGATGAACACCGACGCCTTCCTGGAGCAGGCCAAGGAGTACGACGAGGGCGGCGACGCGCGCGACAGCCTCCTCAAGCTCATGAGCCTGATCGGCACCACGCACCCGTTCGCCGTGGTGCGCACCGCCGAGCTGCACCGCTGGATCGAGGAGGGCTCCTACCGCACCATCCTGGCCGGGGACTACCCGCGCCGGTCCGGCGACAAGGACGCCTCGGTCGGCGAGGAGGCGCGCAGCGCCGCCGACTCCTACAAGCAGTCCTGGGAGCGCTCCTCGGACCCGCTGGTGGGCATGGTGCGCGACGTGGCGGGGACCGCGGCCAACGCCGGCGGGAAGATCTTCGACACCGTGGCCGAGCGCTGGAAGACCGCCGGGAGCCGCGGCGGGGGCTCCGGCGGCTCCGAGCGGTCCTGACGGGGCGCCTCCCGTCCTCCGGTGCGGAACGGGGCGCAGGCCGGCCGGTCCCGCGCCCCGCCGCGCGCTCAGTTCTTGCGCGCCACTCCCCCGGTCATGAACCGGGCGGCGACGGAGGTGCTGTCCTTGACGATGCCGTCCGGCCGCCACAGCGGCAGCGGGACCAGACCGGGGGCGAGCAGCTCCATGCCCGCGAAGTAGCCCAGGAGCTCGTCGGGGGTGCGCACCCGGCCGGTGCCCAGCTGGCTCAGCAGCACGCGCTCCAGCTCGACGCTCTCCGGGGCGTCGCCCAGGCGCGTGAAGTTGGTGATGAAGAAGTAGGAGCCGGACACGGCCGCGTCGCGGAAGGCCGCCACGATGCCGTCGGGGTCCTCCTCGTCGAGGATGTGGTGCAGGATGCCGCACAGCATCACGCACACCGGCCGGTCGAAGTCGATGAGCTCGCGCACCTCCGGGTGGTCGATCACGGTGCGGGGCTCACGGATGTCGGCGGTGACGACGCGGGTGTAGGCGTTCTCGGCCAGCAGGGCGTGGCCGTGCGCGGAGACCAGCGGGTCGATGTCCACGTAGACCACCCGGGCGGCCGGGTCGGCCTCCTGGGCGACCTCGTGGGTGTTGCGCGCGGTGGGCAGCCCCGACCCCAGGTCGAGGAACTGGTCGATGCCCTGCTCGCCGGCGATGTGGCGGACGGCCCGGTGCAGGATCTCCCGGTTGTGCCGGGCGATCTCCTTGAGCTCGGGCATGACCTCCAGGCTGGCCTGGGCCACCTGGCGGTCGATGGAGTAGTTGTCCTTGCCGTCGAGCATGACGTCGTAGACGCGGGCGGCCGTGGGCACCCCGCTGTCGAACGTCGATCCGGACGGCGGGTGCTGGTCGGTGGTCATGGGGGGCTCCCGGAAACGTGAAAACTCCTGCCGTTTCGGCATCGTAGTACCTTCCGGGGCCCCGGGGGCGCTTGGCGGGAACCCCGGCCGCCCAGGGGATTCCGCGCCGCGCACCCCACTCCCCGCTCGGACTCCGGACGCCTCTTCGGCCGGGCCCGAAGAGGCGTCCGGAGCATGCGCGGACGACGCGGACTCCCCGCGGATCCTCCGTCCGGGGCGCTCAGCGCACCTGCCCGTCACCGGTGACGATGTACTTGGTGGAGGTCATCTCCCGCAGGCCCATCGGCCCGCGGGCGTGCAGCTTCTGGGTGGAGATGCCGATCTCGGCGCCGAAGCCGAACTCCCCGCCGTCGGTGAAGCGGGTCGAGGCGTTCACCATGATCGCCGCCGAGTCCACACGCGAGGAGAAGCGGCGCGCGGCCGACTGGGAGTCGGTCACGATGGCCTCGGTGTGGCCGGTGGAGTAGGCGCGGATGTGCGCCATCGCCTCGTCCATGTCCCCGACCACCTTCACCGCCAGGTCCATGGACAGGTACTCGGTGGCCCAGTCGTCCTCGGTGGCGGGCACGGCGCGGTCGTCGTAGGCCAGCACCCGGTCGTCGCCGTGCACGGTCACGCCCAGGTCGGTGATCTCGCGCAGGAAGCGGGGCAGGAAGCGGTCGGCGATGCCGTCGTGCACCAGCAGCGTCTCGGCCGAGTTGCACACCGACACCCGCTGGGCCTTGGCGTTCACCGCGATGGCGACCGCCTTGTCCAGGTCGGCGTGCTCGTCGATGTAGACGTGGCAGTTGCCGGCCCCGGTCTCGATGACGGGGACGGTGGACTCGCGCACGACGGTCTGGATGAGGTCGGCGCCGCCGCGCGGGATGAGCAGGTCGACCAGGCCCCGGGCGCGCATCAGCGCCTGCGCGGAGCCGCGTCCCGATCCGGGCACCAGCTGCACGGCGTCGACCGGCACGCCGCTCTTGTCCAGGGCGCCGCGGATCACCTCGACGATGCGGGTGTTGGAGGAGTGGGCGCTGGAGGAGCCGCGCAGCAGGGCGGCGTTGCCGCTCTTGAGGCACAGGACCGCGGCGTCGGCGGTGACGTTGGGGCGGCCCTCGTAGATGATGCCGATGACCCCCATGGGCACCCGGATCTGGCGCAGCTCCAGGCCGTTGGGCAGGCTCGACCCGTAGACCACCTCTCCGACGGGGTCGGGCAGCTCGGCGATGTCGCGGACCGCGTCGGCGATGGAGGACACGCGCTCCTCTGTGAGGGCGAGCCGGTCCAGGTAGGACTCAGGCCGGCCGTCGGCGCGCGCCCGGTCGAGGTCCTCGGCGTTGGCGGCGACGATCGAGGCGGCCTCGGCGACCAGCGCGTCGGCGACCGCCAGGAGCGCCTGGTCCTTGTCCGCCCTGGTCATCGGCGCGAGGTCGGCCGCGGCGTCCTTGGCCCTGCGGGCGGCGTCGTGCACCTCGCGTTCGGTGTTGCTCATCAGGAGTCCCATCGGCTCGGGAAGTGTCATGGTCGTGGACGGAGTGGGTGGGCGTGGACCCAGCTTATTCGCGGCGGGGCCGCCGGGATGGGGCGACCGCCGCCCGCGGGGGCCGACGGCCGGGGCGCGGTTCACACGCTCCCGGCAGGGAACGGCCCGGTGCTGCTCGGATGCGGCGAGGGTGCGGCGAGGGTGCTCGCACCAGGATGACCGATCCTCCGAGGGGCCGCGCACCTCGCGGAATCGGCGGGGTCCTCCCATCGTCGTGCCTCCTGGTGTGGTGGACGTCGTAGGGCGGCGTGGGACGGCGTGGGACGGCGTCACGCCGGGCGGCCTTCGGCGCCCCGAAGACGAGCGCCGAAGGGGGGCCGGCGGCCCTTGCGTCAGCGCGGCCGGACGGCATGCGCGCGGAGGGCATGCGCACGGACGCTCGGCAGAAAAGACGGCGACGGAACAGACGGAACAGCAGGTACCCCGCTCACTGCCACCCGCCGACCGACAGGCCACCCGAGCACGGAGTGGAGAGCAGCAACGACACGGACCTGCCCCCCAACACCGGCACGGTCGGGCGCCAGGCACGCGGAGGGGCACCGGAATAGGCGGCGGCGGAACGGCAGGTACCCCGCTCACGGGCTACCGGCCGGGTGGCGGGTCATCGGAGTGCCGGGCGGAAGGCGGCGACGAAGAGACGGGGCGGTTCCCCGGCGCCGTCGGTCGGCCGCCGGGCCTCTGCGGTCCGGGAACAGCGGCAACGGCCCGGCAGGTGCCCCGCTCCGGCCTGCTTGCCGGGCGGCGGGGCCCTTCGGTGCAGGGGAAAGGCGGCGACGGCGGCACAGCCGGTACCCCGCTCCCGCCTGCTCGCCGGGTACCGGGCCGCCGGAGTGCCAGGAGGAGGGCGGCGACGACGAAGCAGGGCGGTTCCCCAGGGTCGCCTGTCGGCTGCCGGGTCACCAGTGGCCCGGCGAGATGACGGC
>NZ_ANAD01000272.1 GCF_000341245.1 Nocardiopsis halophila DSM 44494 | reverse complement strand
CGTTGCCGATGATGCCGACCTGACCGTCGAGCTTGACGTAGTTCAGGCCCTTCTCCTTGGCCTTGACCTCGAGGGGGTCGCCCTCGGCGGTCGAGGCCAGGCTCTCCAGGTCCTGGCGGAACCCGGCGTTCTCGTCCAGGGTGACCTTGCCGTCCAGGGCGACGACGCGCCCGTCACCGGTGAGGATCATCGGGTTGACCTCGACCAGGGTGGCGTCCTTGGCGACGAAGACGTCCCAGAGACGGGTGATGAGCTCGGCGGCGCCCTGGGCGGCCTTCTCCGGCAGCTTGCCCTGCTCGACGATCTCGGCCGCGACCTCGGCGGGCGCGCCCTTGAGGGCGTCGATGGCCACCTTGGCGACGGCGTCCGGGTCGGACTCGGCGACCTCCTCGATCTCGACGCCGCCCTCGGCGGAGCAGATCGACAGGAACGTGCGGTTGGCCCGGTCCAGCAGGAAGGAGAGGTAGTACTCCTCCGCGATGTCACTGGCCTCTTCGACCAGGACGCGGTGCACGGTGTGGCCCTTGATGTCCATGCCCAGGATCTGCTCGGCCTTGGCCTGGGCGTCCTCCGGGCCGTCGGCCACCTTCACACCGCCGGCCTTGCCGCGGCCGCCGGTCTTGACCTGCGCCTTGACGACAACGCGGGACGTGCCTGCCGCCGCGAACTCCTCGGCGATGGCACGGGCCTCTTCGGCCGTGCCCGCCACCTTTCCCCGGGGTACGGGGACCCCATGCTCCGCGAAGAGCGCCTTCGCCTGGTATTCGAACAGGTCCACGAGGGTCCGTCCTTGTTACTCGCTGGCTGCAGTGGTCTGCGGAGGCGTGTCACTCGCACCGCGCCGCCGGGAACCGTGGCCCGGAGGTCCGCGTTGTACTTTCCTTCGAGGATTCCATCCGCAACATGCGGAAGCTTAGTCCTCCCGGGGGTTGCGAGCCGCCACCGGGGGGCCGGTGACCAGTCAAAGCGCGGATTCGAGAGGAATCCCACCGGCGCTCTGACAGGCGATGCCGTGAGAATTCGTGTGACCTGTCACATCGGCTCTCACACGGGCCCGGAGAACCACTCCCAGGCCAGCTTGGCCAGCAGCGCCAGGACCACCACGACCAGAACCGCGCGCACGAAACCGGTCCCGCGGGTCAGCGCCATGCGGGCGCCGACCTGCGCCCCGGCCACGTTGCACGCGGCCAGGGCCAGCCCCATCGCCCACAGGATGTCACCGTTGACGGCGAACACGGTCAGCGCGCCGACGTTCGTGGCGGTGTTCACGATCTTGGCCGACGCCGAGGCGGAGACGAAGTCCATACCGGTGACCGCGGTGAAGGCGATGATCAGGAAGGTCCCGGTCCCGGGGCCGACGAGTCCGTCGTAGAAGGCCACGCCCGCGCCGGCGATCAGCACGGCGGCGGCGATCCGGCGCGGGGTGAGCCGCGCGGGGTCGGCGGCCGCCCCCAGCGCCGGGCGCACCACCACGGTCACCAGCACCGCCGCCAGCACCGCCATCACGATGGGGCGCAGCGCGTCGGAGGAGATCGACCCGGCCAGCGCGGCCCCCGCCCCGGAGCCGAGCAGCGCCAGGCCGGCGGCGGGCCACACGGTGCGCCGGTCCGGCCGCACGCCGCGGGTGTAGGCCACGGCGGCCGAGGCGGTGCCGAAGACCGCCGTGAGCTTGTTGGTGCCCAGCAGCGGGGCCACCGGGGCCTGGGGGAAGGCCGCCATCAGGACCGGCAGCAGGAGCAGGCCGCCCCCGCCGACGACGGCGTCGATCCACCCGGCCGCCATGGCGGCGGCCAGCAGCAGCGCCAGGATCCCGGGCGGGGTGTCGGTGAGCGTGGGCAGCAGATCGGTCGGCACGAGGCCAGGATTGTACGGACATGTCCGGCCTCACACCCGGGCCGCCCCCTAGCCGGCGGCGTGCAGCGCCGGGATGTTGTCCCGCACCCACTCCCCGATCTCGGAGGTGGTGGCGCCCGGGGTGAAGATCTTGGCCACGCCCAGCCGCTCCAGCTCGGGGATGTCCTCCTCGGGGATGATGCCCCCGCCGAACACCCGCACGTCGGTGGCCCCGTTCTCCTCCAGCAGCTCCATGACCCGCGCGAAGATGGTCATGTGCGCCCCGGACAGGACCGAGAGGCCGATGGCGTCGGCGTCCTCCTGCAGCGCCGCGCTGACGATCATCTCCGGGGTCTGCCGCAGACCGGTGTAGATCACCTCCACCCCGGCGTCGCGCAGGGCGCGGGCGACCACCTTCACCCCCCGGTCGTGGCCGTCCAGCCCCGGTTTGGCGATGACCACGCGAACCGTCGATGCCGCACCCATGCCGCGAACCTCCCGCAATGCCGACCGTGGGTGCAGCGTAACGCAGGTCACTTTCCGTTGAACGCACCGGGTGGCGGGTATCCCCCAGGTATGTCCGACGATCTCGACCGGCTCGACCAGCTGGACACCGACGAACTCCGCGAGCGCGCGTTCGCGCTGGCCCGGCACCGGTGGNGGCCGCCGGGGCGGCCGCGGGCCACCTGGAGGCCGGCGAGGCGGGGATCGCCACCGCCTCGGCCCGCGTCGGCGAGGCCCTCTCCGCCGAGGCCGACCCCGAACTGCAGGAGGCGCTGCGGCCGCTGTACATCGCCTACCTCGACGAGCACGGCCCGGCCCCGGACTAGGGTGTCCGAAAACCGCCGGTCCGGTCCGGGTCCGAGGCGCACAATGGGGGCGTGACCTTCTCGGAGATGGACGACGACCAGCTCTACCGGGCGGTCCGGGGCAAGGACGCCCGCTTCGACGGGGTGTTCTACCTGGCGGTGACCAGCACCGGGATCTACTGCCGCCCCAGCTGCCCGGCCACCGTCCCCAAACGGGCCAACGTCCGCTACTACCGCTCGGCCGCGGCCGCCCAGTCCGCCGGGTTCCGGGCCTGCAAGCGCTGCCGCCCGGACGCCTCGCCCGGGTCGCCGGAGTGGAACGGGCGCGCCGATGCGGTGGGCCGGGCCATGCGGCTGATCGCCGACGGGCAGGTGGACCGCGGGGGCGTGCCCGCCCTGGCCGCCGCGGTCGGCTACAGCGAGCGCCAGCTCAACCGGCTGCTCACCGACGAGCTGGGGGCCGGGCCGCTGGCGCTGGCCCGGGCCCGCCGGGCACAGACCGCGCGGGTGCTGATCGAGACCACGGCGATGCCGGTCTCCGACGTCGCCTTCGCCGCCGGGTTCGCCAGCATCCGCCAGTTCAACGCGACCATGCGCGAGGTCTTCGACCGCTCCCCCGCGCGGATGCGCGCGCTGTCCCCGCACCGCACCGAGCCCCCCGCCGACGGGGCGCGGCTGCGCCTGCCGCTGCGCGCGCCCATCGACCGCGGCCGCATCCGCGCCTTCCTGGCCGCACGGGCGGTCCCCGGCGTGGAGGAGGTGCGCGGCGACCGCTACCGGCGGGTGGTGGACCTGCCGCACGGCACCGGCATCGCCGAGGTCGACCTGGGCCCCGCCGGGGCCGGGCCGCCCCACCTGCCCTGCCGCCTGCACCTGGCGGACCTGCGCGACCTGGGCACCGCCGTGCAGCGGCTGCGCCGCCTGTTCGACCTGGACACCGACCCCGGGGCGGTGGCCGAGGTGCTGGGCGCCGACCCGCTGCTGGCCCCGTCCGTGCGCGCCCGCCCCGGGCTGCGCGCCCCCGGCGCCGCCGACCCCCAGGAGCAGGCGGTGCGGGCCGTGGTCGGGCAGCAGGTGTCGGTGGCGGCAGCCCGGACCGCCGCCGGCCGGATCGCCGAGCGGTACGGCAAGCCGCTCGCGGCCCCCTCCGGGGGGCTGGTGCGGGCCTTCCCCCGCCCCGAGGCGCTGGCCGCCGCCGACCCCGCCGACCTGCCCATGCCCCGCTCCCGGGGCAGGGCCGTGGTCGCGCTCAGCGAGGCGATGGCCTCGGGCGCCATCGACCTCGGCCCCGGCGCCGACCGGGAGGAGGCCGCCGCGCGCCTTCTGGCCGTCCGCGGGATCGGCCCCTGGACCGCCGACTACATCCGCATGCGCGCGCTCGGTGACCCCGACGTGTTCCTCATCGGGGACCTGGGGGTGCGCAGGACGCTGGAGCGCCTGGGCGGCGTCCCCGGCGCCGACGCACAGCGCGCCTGGAGCCCGTACCGTTCCTACGCCACGCACCACCTGTGGGCCCGGGACGCGGACGAGAGCGAGGAGTGACATGGAGCCGGTGCCGTACACGATCACGGACTCCCCCGTGGGGGAGCTGCTCCTCACCGGCGACGGCCGCGCCCTGACCCGGGTGGGCCTGTCCCCCTTCACCGTCCCCGAGGGCGCCGAGCCCGCCCCGGAGCTCTTCACGGACGCGGTCGAGCAGCTGGACGCCTACTTCGCGGGCGACCTGACGGAGTTCTCCCTCCCCCTGGCCCCCGAGGGCACCGACTTCCAGCGCAGGGTCTGGCGGGAACTGGCCGCCGTCCCCTACGGCACCACCGTCGGCTACCGCGACATCGCCGCCGCCCTGGGCTCCCCCGGCGCCGCCAGGGCCGTGGGCAAGGCGAACAACAGGAACCCGCTCCCGATCGTCGTCCCCTGCCACCGGGTCGTCGGCGCCGACGGCGCCATGGTCGGCTACGGCGGGGGCGTGGAGCGCAAGGAGTTCCTGCTCCGGCTGGAGGGCGTCCTGCTCTGGTAGGCCTCGTTGGCGGCGATGAGCCCGTCGAGCCGGTCCCGCGCCCGGGCCAGCTCCCCGATGCGGTCGGACAGCCGGTCGCGCTCGTTCCGCATCCGCTCCAGCGCCGCGCCGGTGGTGCGGTCGCTCGGCGCGTCGGCGCACGGCAGCAGCTCGGCGACGGCCCGGCTGGACAGGCCCGCGGCGAACAGGCACCGGATGAACCCGACCCGGTCGACGTGCTCCTCGGTGTAGTGCCGCTGCCCGCCGGCGCTGCGCACGCTGGTGAGGATCCCCTGCTCCTCGTAGTAGCGCAGCGAGCGGACGCTGACCCCGGTCCGCGACGACAGCTCCCCGATCCGCACCGGCCCCTCCTCTCCGTGCCGTGATCCGCGGCACAGACGCTTGCCTCTGACACCGATGTGAGGTTCTAGCGTAGCCGCAGCGCCCGGCGACGGGCACCGCGCACAACCGAGGAGCCTTGCCATGACCACCCTGTTCGACGCCTACCGCAGCGGCCGCCTCTCTCTGCCCAACCGGGTGGTGATGGCCCCCATGACACGGGTCCGCGCCGCCCCCGGCGGGCTGGCGACGCCCGCGATGGCGGCCTACTACGCCCAGCGGGCCACGGCCGGGCTCATCGTCTCCGAAGGGGTGCAGCCGAGCCTGGTCGGCCAGTCCAACCCGGGCACACCGGGCCTGCACACCGATGAGCAGACCGCCTCCTGGCGCCCCGTGACGGCGGCCGTGCACGCCAACGGCGGGCGCATCTTCGCCCAGATCATGCACGGCGGCCGGGTGTCCCACCCCGACACCACCGGGACGGACCCGGTCGGCCCCTCGGCGGTCCCCGGGACCGGCCGGGTGTTCACCCCGAACGGCCCGCGCCCGCTCCCGGTACCGCGCGCCCTGGACACCGGCGAGGTGCCCGAGCACGCCGCGTCCTACGCCGACGCCGCCCGCAGGGCCGTCGGCGCCGGGTTCGACGGCGTGGAGCTGCACGGCGCCAACGGGTACCTGATCTCGCAGTTCCTGGCACCCAACGCCAACCGGCGCACCGACCGCTACGGGGGCTCCATCGCCGGCCGGATCCGGTTCGCCGTCGAGGCGGCGGCCGCCACCGCCGAGGCCGTCGGCGCCGACCGCACCGGGATCCGCCTCTCCCCGGGCGCGGGCATCTGGGGCGTGGAGGAGACCGACGTCCCCGAGCTCTACACCGCCCTGCTCGAAGAACTCGCCCGCCTCGGCCTCGCCTACGTCCACCTGGAGGCCACCACCGACGAGGAGGTCCTGCTCGGACTGCGCCGCACCTGGCCCGGCACGCTCATCGTGAGCCCGGGGACGCCGGGCGGGCCCAAGCAGACCGGGCCGGACGACGCCGAGCACTGGCTCGGTCTGGGCGCCGACCTCATCGGCTTCGGACGCGCCTACATCGCCAACCCCGACCTGGTCGAGCGGCTGCGCAACGCCCTCCCCCTGGCCCCCGCCGACGAGGCCTCCTTCTACGAGGGCGGCGACCAGGGCTACCTGACCTACCCGGCCTACCAGTACTAGGATGGGGACGCGGCGATCGCCGCGTCCCTCTTCTCCGATGCCCGTTCCGGCCATGTCCCGTCATGCCCGCATCCACCGGAACGGGGACCTCCACCGTGCACCGCTTCGCCGTCTGGGCCTTCGGACTCGGCGCGTTCAGCGTCCAGTTCGACTCCTTCGCCCTCAACCTCGCCCTGCCGTCCATCGGCGCCGACCTGC
>NZ_ANAD01000271.1 GCF_000341245.1 Nocardiopsis halophila DSM 44494 | reverse complement strand
CGCCCCCGCCATGGCCCCCGGCGGACGCGCCGGGGACGCCCTCGGGCACCGCAGGGTGCTCCTCGCCGGGCTCGCCGCCTTCACGGCCGGGTCCGTGCTGTGCGCCCTGGCCGCCACGCCGGCCGCCCTCATCGCCTTCCGCACCCTGCAGGGCCTGGGCGGCGGCCTGGTGATGCCCGCCGGGCTGGCCCTGCTCGCCCGCACCGTCCCGCCCGAGCAGGCCGCCCGCGCCACCGGCCGCGCCCTCGGCGCCGCCGGGTCGGCCACGGCGGCCGGCCCCGTCCTCGGCGGGGCGCTGACCTCGCTCGCCGGGTGGCCGTGGGTCTTCCTGGCGGTGGTGCCCCTGACCGCCGCGGCGGCCGCGGCCGCCCTGGCCGTGCGGGAGCCGGCCCCCGTCCGGAACCGCACCGGCGGGAGCGTCGGCGTGCTGCGCGCGGTCGCCCCCGCGGCCGCCCTCGGCGCCGCCGCCAACGCCGCCACCGTGGCCTGGCTGTTCCTCGGCCCGCTCACCCTGCAGCGCACCTGGGGGCTGGACGCGGCCGCCGCCGGCCTCGCCTTCGCCGCGCCCGCGCTCGCCGTCGCCGCGGGCGGCCCCCTGGCAGGGCGGCTGTCGGCGCGGCCCGTCCCCGCCCTCGCGGCCCTCACCGCCGCGGGGACCGCGCTCCTGGCCGCGCTGGAACCGCTGCCCTCGGTCCCCCTGGTCGCCGCCGCCCTGACCGCCTCCGGCCTGGCCCTGGGCACCGCCAACGCGCTCGCGCTCATCGCCGCCCAGCGCGCGGCGCCCCCGCACGCCGCAGGCCTGGCCGCCGGGGCGGTCAAGACCGCCGTCACCGCCGCCGGAGGGCTGGCCATGGCCGTTCCCGCCCTGGCCGCACCGCCCCTGCCCTAGCGGGGCTCCAGGCGCTGGGTGCCCACCACCGACAGCAGCCGCAGCGCCTCCTCCGACGGCGACCCCGGCTCGGCCGTGTAGATCACCACCTGCTGGTCCCGGTCGGCGATGTCGAGCACGTCGCACACCACGCTGACCGGCCCGACCACCGGGTGCCGGAAGGTCTTGCACAGCGCCGGACGCGCGCACACGTCGTGCGAGGCCCACAGCGCCGCGAACTCGGCGCTGCCCGCCAGCAGCTCCCGCACCAGCCCGGACACCTCGGGGTCGTCCGGATAGCGGGCCGCGGCCGCCCGCAGCCGCCGCGCCGCCGACCGCCCGAACTCCCCGCCGTCCTCCGGGCTGAACAGCTCGCGCCCCGGCCCGAGGAAGTAGCGGCGCAGCAGGTTCCGCTCGCGCCGCGACCGCGCCGAGAAGTCGTCCAGCAGCGCCGCCGCCAGGCCGTTCCAGGCGATGACCTCATAGGTCGCCGACAGCACCAGCGCCGCGGCGTTCGGCAGCCGCTGCAGCAGCGCCAGGATGCTGGGCCGCACCTCGCGCGAGGGCCCCGGCGGCGGGCCCGGCGGCGCCCCGGCCAGGAAGTACAGGTGGTCCCGCTCGGCGTCGGAGAGCCGCAGCGCACGGGCCAGCCCCGACAGCACCTCCCGCGACGGGCGCGGCGCGCGGGCCTGCTCCAGCCGGGTGTAGTACTCGGGGGAGATGAACGCCAGCTGCGCCGCCTCCTCGCGCCGCAGCCCCGGGGTGCGCCGGCGCCGCCCCGCGGGCAGGCCCACGTCCGCGGGGGTGATCCGCTCGCGGCGGCTGCGCAGGAACGCGCCCAGCTCTCGTCTGTCCACGCCCCCAGTGTGCGCGGCCGCGGCACTGCTCAGCCAGGTACCGCGGGTGCCTGGATGGGCCGGGCTGCCGGGACGAGGCTCGGTCCCATGAACCACGACGACCACGAAGCGACGAACCGCACCGCCGGCCTCCTCGACGGCAAGGCCCTGCTGATCACCGGCGCGAGCCGCGGCATCGGCGCCGCGGCGGCCCGGCTCTTCGCCCGGGAGGGCGCCCTCGTCCTGCTCACCGCCCGCACCGAGGCCCAGCTCGCCGCCGTCGCCGGGGAGATCCGGGCCGGGGGCGGCACCGCCGACCACGCGGTGTGCGACCTGGACGACGCCGGGGCGGTGCGCGCCGCCGCCGACCGCGCCGTCGACCTGTTCGGGCGGCTGGACGGCGCCTTCAACAACGGGGGCATCGGCCAGCCGCCCGGCCCCATGGACACCCTCGGCGAGGAGGACTTCGACCGCCTCTACCGGGTCAACCTGCGGGGGTACTGGCGGGCCATGGCGGCCCAGATCGCCGCGATCCGCGCCACCGCGGGGGCCGGGGCCGTCGTGAACACCTCCAGCGTGGGGTCCCTGGCGGCCAACCCCGAACTGCCGGCCTACGGAGCGCTCAAGCGGGCGCTGAACAGCCTCACCGAGTCGGCGGCCCGCACCTACGGGCCCGAGGGGATCCGGGTCAACGCCGTCGCCCCGGGGACCACCCTCACCGAGCTGCTGCGGGACTGGGAGGCGGCCGCCCCCGGGACCGTCGACGGCCTGAACGCGCGTACGCCCCTGGGCCGCGCCGCCGACCCCGCGGAGGTCGCCGAGGCCGCGGTCTGGCTGCTCAGCGACCGCTCCTCCTACGTCACCGGCGCCGTCCTGCGGGTGGACGGCGGCATGCTCGCCTAGGGCTCCTCCAGGGCCGCCATGATCTCGCCCAGGACCGTGACCTGCTCCGGGGTCAGCCGGTCGAACACCCGCTCGCGCACCTTGGCGACGTGGCCGGGGGCCGCGGCGTCCAGCGCCGCCCGGCCCTCGGCGGTGAGCACCGCCCAGTACCCCCGGCGGTCGTCGGTGCACGGCTCCCGGCGCACGTGGCCCATCCGCTCCAGCCGGGTGATCTGGTGGGTGAGCCGGCTCTTGGAGACGATGACGCTGTCGGCCAGGTGGCGCATCCGCATGCGCTCGCCCTCGGCCTCCGACAGGCTCACCAGGATCCCGTACTCCACCAGGCTCAGCCCGCTGCCCTTGTGCAGGTCCCGGTCGAGTTCGGACTCGATCCGCGACTGGGCGCGCAGCAGGCTCCGCCAGACGCTCTGCTCGTGCCGGCTGAGCCACTCGACCGTGTCCATGCCGGTCATCGTAGCCCTGCCAGCCACTCCGCCGCCGCCCCCGCCACCGCGGGCGGCAGCGTGTGGCCGCCCGGGTGCTCGTGCACCACGACCCGGGCCCCGCGGTCGCCGAGCTGCCCGGCCAGCAGCCGCGCCTGATCGAGCGGGGTGACGGTGTCGGCGGCGCCCGCCGCCATGAACACGTCGGTCCCCGACAGGTCGGCCGGGCCCGGGTCGCGCCCCTGCAGCGGCGCCGCGGACGCGAACAGCGCCGCGCCCCGCAGCAGGCCCGGGTGCAGGAGCAGCAGCGCCGCGGCGATGTTGGCGCCGTTGGAGAAGCCGACCGCGACCAGGCGCCGCGGGCCCAGCCCGTAGGCCTCCGCGGCCCGCCCGGCGAACCCGGCCAGCTCTCCGGCGCGCTCCACCACGTCGTCGACGTCGAACACGCCCTCGCGCAGCCGCCGGAACCACCGGTTGGCGCCCCTCTCGTCCACCGGGCCGCGCGGCGACAGCAGCGCGGCGCCGGGGTGCAGGGCCCGGCCCAGGCCGAGCAGGTCGTGCTCGTCGGCGCCGGTGCCGTGCAGCAGCAGGAGCGCCGGCGCGTCCTCGTCCTCCCGCCCCGGCTCGTACACGTGGACCAGGCCCAGGTCCTCCCGTGCCTCCATCAGGCCCCCTCCTCCGGCACCGCCAGCTCGGGCAGGTTCCGCTCGATCTNCGCCCGGCCCAGCCGGAGCAGCGGCTCGTCGTAGTCGAAGCCGGGGCCGTCGGTGGCGATCTCCAGCAGCACCCCGCCGGGCTCGTGGAAGTAGACCGAGGTGAAGTAGGAGCGGTCGCGCACCTCGGTCACGTCCACCCCGTCGGCGGCCAGCGCCCCGCGCCAGGCCTCCTGGGTGGGGCCGTCGGGCGCGCGGTAGGCGACGTGGTGCACGGTCCCGGCGGCGACGAGGCCGCGCTCGGCCCGGGGGTCGGCGACCACGTCGACCAGGGTGCCCACCCCCTCGGTGCCCGCCCCGGTGCGGAACCGGTGGCGCGGACCGTCCTCGGCGACCGGCTCGAAGCCCAGGCGGCCGCCGAGCATTTCGGCGGTGCGGTCGGCGTCGTGCTCGGTGAGGGTGACCGAGCGGATGCCGCGGACGGCGTGCTCGACCGGGACCGCGCCGCCGTCCCAGGGGTCGGTGTCGTGCGTGTCGGCGCTCGCGACCAGCTCGATGACCAGGCCGTCCGGGTCGCGCAGGGTGAGCACGTCCTCCTCGATGCGCTCGGCGGGCCGGTCGGCCTCCACCCCGAGCGCCGACAGGTGCCGCGCCCACCAGCCCAGCGACCCTTCGGGCACGGCGAAGGAGGTGACGGTGGCCTGCCCGGCGCCCCGGCGGCCCCGGGGCGCGTCCGGCCAGGGGAAGAAGGTCATGACGGTCCCGGGGTTGCCGGCCCGGTCGCCGTAGTAGAGGTGGTAGGTCTGGGGCGCGTCGAAGTTGACGGTCCGCTTGACCAGCCGCATGCCCAGCGCGTTCCGGTAGAAGTCGGCGTTGGCCTGCGGGTCGCTCGCGATGGCGGTGACGTGGTGGATCCCGCTCGGGCGGACGTCCATGGTGGCCTCCTCGTGTCCTCACCCGCGAGAACGGTTGAAGATTCAACAACATTCCTCGCGGACCGCACCACCTGCACGTGCACCGCCACTACGCTGTCCCGCATGGCGCACCGTCATCCCAGCAAGCTCAATGCCGAGCACGTCGCCCACCCCTCGGCACGGCGCCTGCTCAAGGCCGAGCTCGCCAACTGCGCCGAGTGCCGCGCCCGCTCCGAGGAGGAGGCGCTGGCCACCCCCGAGGTCCTCGCCTCACTGCTGCACGGCTTCGCCCTCAAACGCGCGGCCCAGTGGCGCGACCGCCACTCCCGCTACCCCTCCGCGCTGCACGACCTCGCCCCGCCCGCCGAGGTGCGCTTCCTGACCGGGCCCACCCGGGAGATCGCCCTGCTGTGCATCATCGGCTCGCGCTCGGGCGACCGCGTGGACACCGCGGCCGCCCTCGACGAACTCGACGCCATGACCGGCACCGAGCGCTCCCTGGTCCTCAGCGACCTCATCGACGGCCTCTTGGAGGACGAGGGCTGAAGGCCCTCATCCTGCCTCGGCGGCCAGGGCCTCCAGGCACGCTGCCAGCCCGGCGGGGCGCGACAGCATCCCGAAGTGGCCGCCGCCCACCTCCTGCACACCGATCCCCAGGCGCTCCCGGACATGGCCGCGGAGGAACCCCACCGGGAAGAAGCGGTCGTCGGCGAAGGCCAGGGCGCGGACCGGCGCATCGGGCAGGCCGCCCGGCCAGGGCTCACGGGCGGGGGTGTCGGACTGCGGGCGCCACCGCCGCGCCGCCTCGGCCGCCTGTTCCTCGGAGAGGTCGTGGAAGAAGGGGTCGCCACCGCCGCCCGCCTCCTCCATGTACCGCTCGTAGCCGGTCGCCGTCCACCAGTCCCGGCCGCGCTCACCCACGGCCGGAACCATGGCCGCGAGCATGACCAGCATGCCGATGCCCACCCGCCGTCCGACGAGCGGCCCCGTCAGGCCGCCGAAGGAGTGCGCCACCACGACCGGGGGGCGCCGGCCGCTCTGCGGGCCGAGCCCGGAGAGGGCGGCGACGGCGGAGTCCGCATAGTCCTCCAGACCGGCGGAGGGGTCGTCGCAGGGGAGGTCGGCGGTCACCGCGGCGTGCCCGCGCACGCGCATCTCCCGCTCCAGGAGGCGCCAGTGCCACGGGCCGCAGCCCGCGCCGGGGACGAAGAGGAAGTCGGCCATGGCGGACAGCCTGCCGCACGGCGGAGACGATCTCCACTATCCCGAATATGAGATAGAATCCCGAATATGGACGATCCGCACGCCGTCGAGGACACNCCCGCCTGGCACGGCGGCTCGCCGCGCTCCGAGCCGACCGAGGATGGTCGCTGGACGACCTGGCCCGCACCACCGGGATCAGCCGCTCCACCCTCTCCCGGGTCGAACGCGCCGAGGTCAGCCCCACCGCCGCCATGCTCGGCGCACTGTGCACCGCCTACGGGCGCACCCCCTCCCACCTGCTCGCCGAGGTGGAACCGGAGCCGCCGCTCCTGGTACGCGCCGAGGACCAGGACGTATGGCGGGACGAGGCCACCGGGTTCGACCGGCGCACCGTGTCCCCGCCGCACCCCTCGCTGCGGGCCGAGGTCGTCCGGGGCGAACTGCGCCCCGGCGCCGACATCGCCTACGCCGCCCCACCCGTCCCCGGCTTGGAACAACACGTGTGGATCCTCTCCGGAACCCTGGACCTGACCGCCGGGGGCACCGGGCACCGGCTGCACGAAGGCGACTGCCTGCGCTTCCGCCTGCGCGGCGCCACCCGGTTCCACTGCCCCGGCCCCGCCCCCGTCCGCTACGCCGTCCTGGTGGTGCACCCGTGATCGAACGGCTCACCCCCGAGGCGTTCCGCCGCAGCACCGGCGCCCTGGCCGACCTGCTCACCGCGACCGTCGCCGCCGGCTCCTCCGTCGGCTTCCTGGAACCCTTCGACACCGAACAGGCGGCCGCCTGGTGGCGCTCCCGGCAGCCCTCCGTCGACGACGGAGGCCTCCGGGTGTGGGCCGCCGCGGGGCCGGACGGCCGGATCGTCGGCACCGCCGGGCTGGCGTGGTCGCCCATGCCCAACGGTTCCCACCGTGCCGAGGTCGTCAAGGTCATGGTGCATCCACGAGAGCGGGGACGCGGACTCGGGCGGGCGCTGATGGAGGCGGTCGAGGACGAGGCGACCCAGGCGGGAGCCCGGCTGCTCGTCCTCGACACCGAGGCCGGCAGCACCGCCGAGCACCTGTACCGGGCCGCCGGGTGGACGCCCGTCGGCACCATCCCCGACTTCGCCGCCGACCCGCACGGCACGCTGCGCGGGACCCGCATCTACTACAAGCGCATCGGGCGGACGCCTGAGTGACCGGGGTCAGCGCCCCTCCGGGTCCCGCAGGACGGACCACACGAAGCCGGGGGCCGAGTGCTCGCCGGCCTCCGTCGCCCCCATCCCCACCAGGCGCTCCACGACCGCACGGCGGTCGTCGGCCACCCGCTGGAAGCCCAGCTCGACCGGGCGGGAGTCGACGACCGCGAAGTCCTCGGTGACCTCCGCTTCCAGGGCGGCCGCCCACCACCCGGCCAGCCGCCCGGGCTCCTCGCAGTCGATGGTGACCGCGACGGGTCGCATCCTCATGGAGCCACCGTAACCCCCGGAGATGCGCACCGATGGGAGGACGCGTTCAGCACCTCCTCTCCCGCCCTGGCCCGTCCCACTGAATCCATGGCGTTTCCGCAGTCGGTACGCACGCCCGACTATCCGCATCCACGAAAACGAGCATCTCGCCTCCTGTCCACTCTCGGCCACCCCGCCTACTCTCCGTCATCGCCCCGGCATTCAGTGGACCTCTAGAGTGGTTTCCGAGCGCATCCGCCGCCCTTCCCAAGGCCACCTCCAACGGACATCCGAAATCCACCGCCGTTTCCATCTCGACGTTTCGCCACCCCAAAACAACCGCAAGGCATACACGCGGACCCTCTTTCCCTGAGAGAGGCCACCGCCTTCCGGGTCCCGGAGCGCCAGAGAACGTTCACCCTTCGCGCACCCACTGCGGCCTGGTGACCTGCGGCACCACCGGCGGGCAGCCGCTCCGTACCGGAGAACCCGAAACGCCCCGCGAGTGAGCGGGCGAACCGACGCCAGAGCAGAACGAGCAGGAAGTGGAGTCCGCCATGTCCGCGACCCCCGGGACGTTCACCATCGCCGACCGGGCCTTTCCCCGCATGGGCTTCGGCGCCATGCACATGTCCGGGGACCGTTGCTGGGGCCCACCCGCCGACGTTCCCAACGCGCTGGCCGTCGCCCGCCGGGCGGTCGGGCTCGGCGTGCGGTTCATCGACACCGCGGACTCCTACGGCCCCGGCATCGCCGAGGAGCTGCTGGCCGAGGCCCTGCACCCCTACCCCGAGGACGCGATCATCGCCACCAAGGCCGGGCAGAGCCGCCCCTCCGCCGGCGAGTGGAAGCCGCTGGGACGCCCCGAGTACCTGCGCCAGCAGGCCGAACTGAGCCTGCGGCGGCTGCGCGTGGAGCGCATCGACCTGTTCCAGCTCCACCGTATCGACCCCCAGGTCCCCCTTGAGGAGCAGATGGGGGCGCTGGCGCAACTCCAGCGGGAGGGCAAGGTCGGTGCCATCGGCCTGTCCGAGGTGTCCGTGGAGCAGATCGAGGCTGCCCGCCGCGAGGCCGAGGTCGTCAGCGTCCAGAACCGCTACAACCTGGCCGACCGCGCCTCGGAGAAGGTCCTGGACCACTGCGAGCGCGAAGGCATCGCCTTCATCCCCTACGAGCCCCTCGACTCCGGGGACCTCGGCCGGGCCGGCGGACCGGTCGCCGAGATCGCCGAGGAGACCGGCGCCTCCTCCGCCCAGATCTGCCTGGCCTGGCTACTGCACCGCTCCCCCGTCGTCGTGCCCATCCCCGGAACGAGCTCCGTACGGCACCTGGAGGACAACGTCGCCGCCGCCCGCGTCGACCTCACCCCCGCCCACGTCGCCCGCCTGACCGAGGAGGGCCGGTGAGCGCCCCGTCCCGCACAAGCCCGACGCGAGCCACCGGTTCCCCCGCACGCCGACACGCCCGACCGACTCCGGCGACCTGCTGATCATCATCGGCTCCGCACCGGTCGCAGAGCGGGGAGCGGGTCCGGTGTGGGGTGAAGGCGTGGTGCGGGCGCGGACGCACTCGGGCAGGGCCCCTCGGCAGGGGCCGGGTGCCCGGGTGGCGGAGCTTCGGGGCTGGGGTGGTGGTTCAGGGGCGGGTGGTGGGGCCGGGTGGTTCGGGCGGGTCGGTTCCGCCCTTGTCGCCTGCGGCCCCTTGGCGTCCGGGCCCCTTGCGGCCTTGGCGGCCCTGGCGGTCCCCGGGGGGCCGGGTCGGCGGCCGCTCCCCCGCCCGGGTC
>NZ_ANAD01000270.1 GCF_000341245.1 Nocardiopsis halophila DSM 44494 | reverse complement strand
ACGGAGTTACACCACTCCAGCGGACGCGACCACCAGCCGTCCCGTCGTTGCCGCCGTTCCCGGACCGCGAGAGGCCCGGCGGCCGACCGGCGGCGCCGGGAAAACGCCTCTGCTTCGTCGCCGCCCTCGTCCTGGCATCCCCGTGGCCCGTCTCCCGGCCGACAGGCGCGAGCGGGGCACCAGCCGTGCCGTCGCCACTGCTCATCGCCGGTACCGCAGCGCCCCGGCGGCCGAGGGACAGCCGAGCGACAGCACCGGGGAACCCTCTCGCCGTCGCCTCCCAAAGACCAGGAACCAGGGACCACCGGGGATCCGGCACCCGGTGAGCAGGCAGCCGGAGCCGGGTGCCTCCCCCTCCTCGCCCACACCTTCACCTCTTGGCGGCGTCCTCCAGAAGCCTCAGGGCGATCCACAGTTCGGTCCTGTAGTCCGGGTCCGACAGGTCCCCCGGCAGGAGCTTCCGGATCCGGTTGATCCGGTAGCGCAGTGTGTGGCGGTGGATGCCCAACTGCTCGGCCGCCGCGTCCCAGCGGCCCGCCGCGGACAGGTAACCGCGCAGGGAAGCGATCAGGTCCTCTGACGAGCGCTGCTCCAAGAGCGGCGCCAACACCTCGTCAGCCATGCGCCTGCCCGCCCGACCGTCCAGGAGGCCGAGGAACCCTCCCGGCAACTCCGAGGCCAGCACCAAGGCCCTGCCCTCCCCTACGGCCGCCTCCAGGGCACGCTCCGCCTCGACCCGGGCCGCCGGCAGCCCATCCAGCGCCGAGGGACGGCTCACCCCGACGCTCCCGGCCACCGCCTCGGCCAGCGCCTCCCCCGGGGCCGCCGACTCCGGACCGACCAGCACGGTCCTCCCGGCGATGCGTCCGGTCAGGCACCCCCGCGGAGCCCGGAAGGGGATCTCCTCCCCCTCCTTCTCCTCCCCGACGGGCGCCTCGGCCAGGGCGACCACGACAGGCGGGCGGGGCAGCGCCGCGCTCAGGCGGTCCGCCCGCCCCTCCCTGAGGTCCAGCTCTCCGTCGAGCAGCGCCTCCAGCACCCCGGCGGCGAGTTCTCCCTCCTCAGGCACCCGGTGTTCCAGCTCCAGGGACATCAGCGACGCCGCCGCGTTCACCAGGGTGCGTTCGTCGGCGCCGAGCCCGTGCGCCGCCCCCACCGCGAGGAAGCCGCGCACGCGCCCGCCCACCCCCAGCGGTTGGAGGGAGATGCTCTCCCCTCGGGAGGACACCGACGCCCCCGAGGGGCGGCGCGCCGCACGGAGCCGGGAGACCTCGCCCGTGAGTTCCCCCGCGCGCGCTGCGGCGTCCTCCGGGACCGCGTGCCGCGCGCGCCCATCGGGGTCGAGCAGCAGAACCCACCAGTGGGACGGCCCCTCTCCCCTGGAGCGCCCGGCCGTCCCCTTCGCCAGATCCGCACTCAGGCGCTCCACCACGGCCCGGTCCCCGCGCAGCGCCGCCTGGGTGAGCCTGCGCTGGGCCGCGAACGCCTGGGTCAGGCCCTCGTACTCCTCCTGGGCGAGCAGGCGCGACACCTCCTTGCCCACCGCGATGAAGGGGGTGGGCCCAGGCACCTCGATCAGCGGCAGACCTGCCCGCTCGGCCGCCGCGACCAGGGCCGGGGGAACGTGCTCGTGGGCGACCCCGCTGCCGAACCCCAGCCCCGCGGCGCCGCTGGCGGCGAGCCTGCGGGTGTAGTCGGCCAGGTCGGCCTCCTCGCCCCCGCCCTCGGGCCAGCGGATGCCGGTGGTCAGCACCAGCTCTCCGCCCTCCAGGTAGGGGGTGGGGTCGGTGAGCTCGCTGATCGCGACCCAGCGCACCGGGCGCCCCTCGGCGTCCGGGCCGCCGGCGCGCAGCCGCAGCCCCAGGCGGGGCGTCCGCAGGACGGCACCGAGTGTGGGAGGCACGGCTCCCCCTCTCCAGAATGGCCAATTCCGTCCCGCGATTTTATCCGGATGGGCGCGGGTCCGCCCCGCCGCTCCTCCGTAGGGTCGTGGCGTCGCACCGGTCGTCCGCGACCGGCGCCGGACCGTCCGGCGCGCAGGGGCGCGCCGCCGAGCAGAAGAGGGAGGACGGCACCCATGTCCAGCACCGAGGTCGCCCAGGCCCGGCGGATCGTCACCGAGATCCCCGGCCCCAAGTCCCAGGCGCTCCAGGAACGCCGGAAGAAGGCGGTCGCCCAGGGCGTGGGGAGCGTCCTGCCGGTCTACGTCCAGCGCGCGGGCGGGGGCATCGTCGAGGACATCGACGGCAACTCCCTCATCGACTTCGGCTCGGGCATCGCCGTCACCAACGTCGGCAACGCCGACCCGCGGGTGGCCGAGCGCGCGGGCGAGCAGCTCTCCCGCTTCACCCACACCTGCTTCATGGTCAACCCCTACGAGGGCTATGTGGAGGTCGCCGAGGCCCTCAACCGGCTCACCCCGGGCGGCCACGAGAAGCGCACGGTGCTGCTCAACAGCGGCGCCGAGGCCGTGGAGAACGCGGTCAAGATCGCCCGCAGCGCGACCGGCCGCCAGGCCGTGGTGGTCTTCGACCACGCCTACCACGGGCGCACCAACCTCACCATGGCGCTGACCGCCAAGAACATGCCCTACAAGCACGGCTTCGGGCCGTTCGCCGGCGAGGTCCACCGGATCCCGATGGCCTACCCCTACCGCTGGCCGACCGGCCCCCAGGACTGCGGGCGCGAGGCCGCGGCGCAGGCGATCGACCAGATCACCAAGCAGGTCGGCGCGGAGAACGTGGCCGCGGTGCTGATCGAGCCGATCCAGGGCGAGGGCGGGTTCATCGTTCCGGGCGAGGGCTTCCTGCCCGCGCTGGCCGACTTCTGCGGCGACAACGGCATCGCCTTCATCGCCGACGAGGTGCAGACCGGCTTCGCGCGCACCGGCCGAATGTTCGCCTGCGAACACGAGGGCGTGGTCCCCGACCTGATCACCACCGCCAAGGGCATCGCCGGCGGCCTGCCGCTGGCCGCGGTGACCGGCAGGGCCGAGCTGATGGACGCGGTGCACGGCGGCGGCCTGGGCGGCACCTACGGCGGCAACCCCGCCGCCTGCGCGGCCGCCCTCGCCTCGATCGAGGCCATCGAGTCCGACGGCCTCGTCGAGCGCGCCGGGGCCATCGGCGAGCGGATGCTCACCCGCCTGCGCGCGCTGGCCGAGCGGCACGACATCATCGGCGACGTGCGCGGGCGCGGCGCGATGGTCGCGATCGAGCTGGTCCAGGGCGCGGACGACACCACCCCCAACGGCGAGGCCATGGGCCGGGTGGTCTCCTACTGCCACCAGCAGGGCCTGGTGCTGCTCACCGCCGGGACCTACGGCAACGTCATCCGGATGCTGCCCCCGCTGGTGATCGGCGACGACCTGCTCGACGAGGGGCTCTCCATCATCGAGGAGGCCTTCGACCGCCTCTAGCGGCGGACGGCCCCGCGCCGTCTCCGGGCCCGTACCCCTCCCGTGGGGTGCGGGCCTGTCGCGGTAGAAAGGGGAGTCGGGACGGCCCCGGCGTCGGAGGAGGCGGCATGGTGGACGTGGCCATCGGGCAGTTCGCGCCCGGCGAGGACAAGCGGCGCAACCTGGACACGGCGCGCGCGCTGGTCGGCGAGGCGGTGGCGCGCGGCGCGCGGGTGGTGCTGCTGCCCGAGTACGCGATGTTCACCGCACCCCGGACCGACCACCGGTTCGTCGACTCGGCGGAACCCCTGGACGGCCCCTTCCCCTCCGGGATCGCGAAGCTGGCCGCCGAGCACGGCGTGCACGTGGTCGCCGGCCTGAACGAGTCCCTGCCCGCCGTGCCCGGCCGGTTCTCCAACACGCTGGCCGCTTTCGGGCCGGACGGCGCGGTGGAGGCGCGGTACCGCAAGCTCCACCTCTACGACGCGTTCGGCGCCCGCGAGTCCGATGTGGTCGAGCCCGGCGCGATCACCGAGCCCGAGACCTTCACCTGCGACGGCGTCGTCTTCGGCCTGCAGACCTGCTACGACCTGCGGTTCCCGGAGGTGACCCGGCGGATCGCCGACGCGGGGGCCCAAGCGCTGCTGCTGGCCGCCGAGTGGGTGCCGGGCCCGCTCAAGGAGGACCACTGGACGACGCTGCTGCGGGCCCGGGCAATCGAGAACACCCTGTACGTTGCAGCGGCCGGCCAGAACGCGCCGACGGGGGCCGGCAACAGCGCGATCGTCGACCCCATGGGGACGCGGATCGTCGCCCTGGGTGAGGAGACCGGGGTAGCGGTCGGCCGTATCAGCGCCGAACGTGTGGCCCAGGTCCGGGAGAAGAACCCTGCCCTCGGCCTTCGCCGGTTCACCGTGGTGCCGCGCGACCCGGATCCCACCCGGTAAAAAACCGGACAAAAGGAAATATTCACCGGGAAGCCTTGGCCAAGTCTTCCCGTGATGACTACCAAGAGTTAAGCTGCATGGGCTTAGAGTCACAGAAAACGGCCTGAGCCATTCCGGTCGCAGACCGTTTCTGGTTGAATAAGAGCCGATCTCTATAGGTCCGCCAGACTGTCCTAAACCACGGGGGGAGATGGGACGTTGAGCGGTCTGAGCATTGTGCCCCGACTGGGGGCCGCCGCCGACACAACCGACATCTACACGTTCGAACCGGAACTGCTGAGCACCGCGCAGTGCATGGGGGACGCCTGCGCCATCTGCCACGTCCGATGGCCGCGGCCGCGCCGCGCGTTGGGCGCCCTGCCCGACGGGAGCGAGGTCTACGGCTGCGACGAGTGCGCGGGCATCGCCGCCGCGCACGACGCGCGCGCCGGGGAACCCGAGCTCGCGGTCCGCTGACCGGGCCGCACCGACGAGCGCTCCTTCTCCGGAAGGGCCGTCCCGGCAACACCGTCCGAGGGTCGCCGAAGGCGGGCGCCGCCGGGCCAGGGTCGTTCAAGGCCGGGCGGACGGACGGATCAAGGGTCGACGAAGCGTCGACGGGACGAACGGGGAAGGTGGGTGCTCCGGGGCCAGGGGGAGAACGGCCCCGGAGCACCCGACGCGCTCGCTTTCCGTGGGGGGAGGAGGGGAAAAGAGCGCATCTCCCGGTGTGGTCCGCGGTCCGCCCGCACGGCGCGGCCGTGTGAGGTGAACCTTTCCCCACGATACTCCCTGTAGCGGCCGCCCGACCTTGGGTAGGGCGATTCCGTCGGCGAACGTTGGAAAAGGACCGGACCGCATCCCCGAGACGTCTCGGGAACGCGGCCCTGCGCGCGCGTAGACGAACGACGGCCGGCGCCTCTAGGCGCCCGCCCCTCCTCACCCGCTGGTCGGGAACCCCAGGTTCACCCCGCCGTGCGAGGGGTCGAGCCACCGGGAGGTGACGGCCTTGGTGCGCGTGTAGAAGTGCACGCCCTCCATGCCGTGCGCATGGGAGTCGCCGAACAGCGACTCCTTCCACCCTCCGAAGGAGTAGTAGGCCATCGGCACGGGGATCGGCACGTTGATGCCGACCATGCCCACCTCCACCTCGTTCTGGAAGCGCCGCGCCGCACCGCCGTCATTGGTGAAGATCGCGGTCCCGTTCCCATAGGGGTTGGCGTTGACCAGCTCCAGCGCGCTCTCGTACGAAGGCACCCGCAGCATGCTGAGCACCGGACCGAAGATCTCGTCGGTGTAGCAGCCCATCTCCGGAGTGACGTGGTCCAGGAGCGAAGGGCCGAGCCAGAACCCGTCCTCCCCGCCGCCCAGGACCGGGTGCACGCGCCCGTCGATGGGCAGCGACGCCCCCTGGCGCACCCCGGTCTCCAGGTAAGAGGCGACCTTGTCCCGGTGCGCGCGCGTGACGAGCGGGCCCATCTCGCTCCGGTCGTCGTCGCCGGGGCCCACCTTCAGGTCGGCGACGCGGGTGCGGATGCGCTCCAGCAGCTCGTCGGCGACGGAGTCGATGGCGACCACGGCCGAAATGGCCATGCACCGCTCCCCCGCCGACCCGAACCCCGCCGAGACCGCGGCGTCGGCGGCCAGGTCCAGGTCAGCGTCGGGCAGCACCACCATGTGGTTCTTCGCCCCGCCGAGCGCCTGCACCCGCTTGCCGGTGCGCGCGGCGTTCTCGTAGATGTAGCGGGCGATGGGGGTGGAGCCGACGAAGCTCACCGCCTTGACGTCCCCGTGCTCCAGGATGCCGTCCACGGCCTCCTTGTCGCCGTGCACGACGTTGAAGACACCGTCGGGGAGCCCGGCCTCGGCCCACAGCTCGGCGATGCGCACCGAGGCCGACGGGTCCTTCTCACTGGGCTTGAGGACGAAGGTGTTGCCGCAGGCGATGGCCACCGGGAACATCCACATCGGCACCATGGCCGGGAAGTTGAACGGGGTGACCCCCGCGACCACGCCCAGGGGCTGGAGGATGGAGTAGGCGTCCACACCGCTGGAGACGTTCTCCGAGTACCCGCCCTTGAGCAGGTGCGGGATGCCGCAGGCGAACTCCACGACCTCCAGGCCGCGCTGGACCTCCCCGGCGGCGTCGGAGACGACCTTCCCGTGCTCGGAGCTGATCAACCGGGCCAGCTCGCCGGCCTCGGCCTTGAGCAGCTCGCGGAACCGGAAGAGCACGGCGACGCGCTTGGACAGGGAGGTGTCCCGCCAGCCGGGGAACGCCGCCTTGGCCGCCGCGACGGCCGCGTCCACCTCCGCGCCGCCGGCGAAGTCCACGGTCCCTGAGACCTTGCCGGTGGCCGGGTTGTAGATGTCCCCGCGGCGGTGCGCCCCGCCCTTCGCGGGGCCCCCGCCGATCCAATGGGTGACGTGCTTGCTCATCTGCGTCCTTCCGAATCCACGATGCCTGGGTGTGCGCGGGGCGGGCGTCAGGCGCGCGCGGCGGCGTCCACCGCGCGGACCGCGTCGATGACGGCGTCCCGCCCCTCGTGCGCCTCGTCCTCGCTGAGGGTGAGCGGCGGCGCCATCCGCAGGACGTTGCCGCGCAGGCCGCCCTTGCCGATGAGCAGCCCCCGGCGCCGCGCCTCCTCCAGCACCCGGGCGGCCAGCGCGGGCGCGGGCTCCCCGGTGGCCGGGTCGACCATGTCCACGGCGAACATCAGCCCCTTGCCGCGCACCGCCCCCACGGAGGGCAGCTCGGCCAGCCCGGTCAGCCCGCCCAGCACGGCCCGGCCCAGCCGGTCGGCGGCGGACTGCAGGTCGTGGTCGAGGACGTAGTCGACCACGGCGTTGGCCGCGGCCATCGCGACCGGGTTGCCGCCGAAGGTGGACAGGCCGTTGGCGGGCAGGGCGTCCATCAGGTCGCCGCGGGCCACGACGCCGCCGACGGCGAAGCCGTTGCCGAGCCCCTTGGCGAAGGTCAGGGCGTCGGGCACGACCCCGTGGTTGCCGATGCCCCAGAAGGAGGAGCCGGTCCGGCCCCACCCGGTCTGCACCTCGTCGGAGACGAGCAGCGCCCCGTGCTCGTCCAGGACCTCCTTGTAGGCGGCGAGCAGCCCGTCGGGCGCCATGGTGAAGCCGCCCACGCCCTGGACGGGTTCGGCGATCAGGCACGCGGGACTCCCGGCCACGGCGGTGGCCAGCACGTCCTTGAGGTCGGCGACGCAGTCCGCGGTGTAGGCGGCGTCGTCCATGCCGCGGAAGGCGGGGTGGTCGCGGTCGGTGCCGTGCAGGTAGTGCACGTTGAGCGGGGACAGTGAGGAGTTCTTCCACGCCCGGTTGCCGGTGACCGCGACGGCCCCGAAGGAGCGGCCGTGGTAGCTGTTGCGCAGGGCCAGCACCTGGTCGGTGCCGCGCGCGTGGGTCGCCAGGAGCAGCGCGGTCTCGTTGGCCTCGGTGCCGGAGTTGGTGAAGAAGACCTTGGCGTCGGGGATCCCCGACAGCCGGGCGATCTTCTCGGCCAGCTCGACCTGGGAGCGGATCAGGTAGAGGGTGGAGGTGTGCACCACGCCGCGGGCGATCTGGCGCTCGACGGCCTCGCGCACCTCGGCCACGTCGTAGCCGAGCATGTTGGTGAGGATCCCGGCGAAGAAGTCGAGGTAGGTGTTCCCCTCGGCGTCGGTGACGCGGTTCCCCTTACCGGAGACGATCTCCATAGGGTCGTCGTAGTTGAGGGCGAGCCAGGAGGGCATCACGGCGCGGTGGCGTTCGTGCAGTTCCGACATGACCTCAGTCTCACCCCCGGCGGGCCGCTCCACCAGCGCCACACTGTCGGTTCCGGGGACGCGGATCTGACAGTCCGTCAGGCGGTTCCGGCCCGGAGACCTTCCACTCTGTAAAGACGGAACCGCCTTCGCCTGACACTCCGCCCCGGACCGGGCCGTAGACTTCTCGTGTGCTCCCCACGCTCGCCGAAGTCCTCCGCATCCCCGTCGTCCAGCGCGCCCGCCCCCGCGTGGTGGTGGGCGAGGACCTGCTCGGGCTGACCGTGCGCTGGGTGCACATCGCCGAGGTCACCGACCTGGCGCACCTGCTGCGCGGCGGCGAGCTGGTGCTCACCACCGGAATCGCGATGCCCGACGCCCCCGAGGAGCTGCGGCGCTACGTCGAGGACCTCGCCTCGGTCGGGGTGAGCGGCATCGCCGTCGAGCTCGGCCGCAAGTACGGCGCGGAGTCGGAGCTGCCGCGCGCGCTGCTGGAGGCAGCGCGCGAGGCCCGCATCCCCGTCATCGCCCTGGACCGCGAGACCCGCTTCGTCGAGATCACCGAGGCGGTGCACGTGCGGGTGGTCAACGAGCAGCTCGACGAACTGCGCGAGTCCGAGCGGCTGCACGAGGTCTTCACCCGCCTGTCGGTGGAGGGCGCCCGCCCCGAGCACGTGCTGCGCGAGGTCGCCCGGCTCTCCGAGTGCCCTGTGGTGCTGGAGAACCTCAACCACCAGGTCCTGCTGTGCGAGCTGGCGGGAGAGCAGCCCGAGACCGTGCTGGCCTCGTGGGAGGGCCGCTCGCGCACGGTCCGCGGCGGCGGCCGCACCGTGCACGACTCCACCATGGGCTGGCTGGTGACCATGGTCGGCGCGCGCGGGCAGGACTGGGGGCGCCTGGTCCTGATCTGCGGAGCCTCGCCCTCCCCCCGCCAGTCCATGCTGCTGGAGCGCGCCGCCACCACGCTCGCCCTGGGCCGCCTGCTGGAGCGCCACCAGGAGAGCCTTGAGCGCCAGACGCACCGCACGATCATCGCGGGCATCGTCGACCGCTCCTACTCCGACCCGCAGGAGGCACTGGTCCGGGCACGGGCCGTCGGCGTCCCGCTGGACGGACGCTCGCTCAGCGGCCTGGTGCTGCGGCTTCCTGAGAGCGGCACGGGCCTGGCCGCCCAGGCACGCCTGTCCGACACCGCCGAGGCCACTGCGCGCGCGTGCCGCGAGGTCCGCCTGCCCGCGCTGGTCGGCTCGCTCGACGACGTCCGGGTCGGCATCCTGCCGGCGCTGCCCCAGGGGCAGGACCCCGAGCCGCGCCTGCAGCGCCTGGCCGAGCGCGTGCGGGAGCTGGTCGGCACCGGGCCGGTACTGGCCGCCGGGTCGCCCACCGACGACATCCGCGAGGTGCGGCGCTCCTTCCTGGAGGCCCGGCAGGTGGGCGACGTCGCCCTGCACCGGCCCGAGCGGCGCCTGCTGTACCGCCTGCCCGACCTGCACCTGCGCGGCCTGCTCCACCTGTTCCGCGACGACGAGCGGCTGCAGACCTACGTCGAGCGCGAACTGGGGCCGCTGCTGGCCTACGACGCCCGGCACGGCAGCGACCTGACCGACATGCTGCGGCACTACCTGGAGTCGGGCCGCAACAAGGCGCTGGCCGCCTCGACGGCGCACCTGTCCCGCCCGGCCTTCTACGAGCGGCTGCGCCGTGTCGCCCGGGTGCTCGGCGCCGACCTGGACTCGGTGGAGACCTGCCTGTCCCTGCACGTGGCGCTGTTGTCCCTGGACTCGGTGCGCGACCGGCTGCCCGGCGAGCCGTCCTGAGTTCCCGGCGCGGAACCGGCTCGGCCCCTGGCTCGGCTCCGGCGGGGCAGGCCGGAGGGCGGCGCCCCATGCACTAGCGTGGATTCCGTGCCCCCGAGGGGCCTTCCCCACCGATTCCCGTGCCCCGCCGCACGGCCACCCGCGATCACGCCAGCGGAGAAGCATGTGAGTGACGAGCAGCAGGACAGCGCACCGGCCGTCCGGCGCACCCCCGCGGCGCCCGTGCTGGACGAGACGGCCAAGCGCATCATCGAGCAGCTCCAGGAGGACGGCCGGCGCTCCTACGCGGCGATCGGCAAGGCGGTGGGGCTGTCCGAGGCGGCCGTGCGCCAGCGGGTGCAGCGGCTGCTGGAGACCGGGGTGGTCCAGGTCGTCGGGGTGACCGACCCGATGATGCTGGGCTTCAGCCGCCAGGCGATGATCGGGGTGCGCTGCAACGGCGACCTCAACCGGGTGGCCGACGAGGTCGCCGCGCTCGACGGGTGCGAGTACGTGGTCATCACCGCCGGCTCCTTCGACCTGCTCGTGGAGGTCGTGGCCGAGGACGACGAGCGGCTGCTGGAGATCCTCGGCTCGATCCGGGCGGTCCCCGACGTGGTGGGCACCGAGAGCTTCCTGTACCTGAAGCTGCGCAAGCAGACCTACGCCTGGGGCACCCGCTGAGCGCCTCCCCCGCGCACCGGGGCGCCCGGGGGTCCCGGGCCGCCCCTCACCCCGGCCAGAGGCTGTGGGCCCAGGACAGCGCGCCCGGCGCGTAGACCACCAGCAGGAAGCGGGCGAAGCGGGTGGAGGCGGTCACCGCGCAGAACACGTCGACGCGCATGCGCACCGTCCCGGCGAACACGCACACCACCATCAACGGCGGAACGCTCACCAGGGACGACAGGCCCAGCAGGCCCGCCGCCCACCACGGGCGCTCCTCGCCCTTGCGGCGCCACCCCTCGAGGCGCTCGCCCCACCTGCCCTTGGGCCGCTCGGTCCGGCGCTTGAGCCAGCCGACGTCCAGCGCCCCGCGCGCGGCCCCGTAGTAGGCCAGCTTGCCCGCCGTCTGGCCGACGGCGGCGGCCGCCGCCATGGCCACCAGTCCCGCGTCGCCCACGACCACGGCGGCGCCGAGCAGGTACAGCTCGATGTTGAGCAGCGGCACCAGGGCCGCGACGGCCCCCGCCGCCAGTGCCGTGAGCACCTCCACGAGCGCCTCCGGGGGATGGGGGCGCAGGTCAGTTCTGCGCGGCGAGCTGACCGCAGGCGCCGTCGATCTCCTGCCCGCGGGTGTCGCGGACGGTGACCGGGACGCCGTGGGACTCCAGACGGCGGACGAACTCGCGCTCGTCCTCGGGCCGCGAGGCGGTCCACTTGGAACCGGGGGTCGGGTTCAGCGGGATCAGGTTGACGTGCGCCAGGTTGCCCTTGAGCAGCCGCCCGAGCAGGTCGGCGCGCCAGGCCTGGTCGTTGATGTCGCGGATGAGCGCGTACTCGATGGACACCCGGCGGCCGGTGGTGTCGGCGTAGCGCCAGGCGGCGTCCATCACCTCGTCCACCTTCCAGCGGGTGTTGACCGGGACCAGCTCGTCGCGCAGCTCGTCGTCGGGGGCGTGCAGCGAGATCGCCAGGCGCACCTGCATGCGCTCGGCGATGAGCCTGTCGATGGCCGGGACCAGGCCGACGGTGGAGACCGTCACCCCGCGCTGGGAGATGCCCAGGCCGCCGGGGACCGGGTCGGTGATCCGGCGCACCGCCTCCAGCACGCGCTTGTAGTTGGCCAGCGGCTCGCCCATGCCCATGAAGACGATGTTGGAGATGCGGCCGGGGCCGCCGGCGACGTTGCCGCGCTCCAGGTCCCGGGCGCAGGAGACGACCTGGTCGACGATCTCGCCGGTGGACAGGTTGCGGGTCAGCCCCTGCTGTCCGGTGGCGCAGAACGGGCAGTTCATGCCGCAGCCGGCCTGGGAGGACACGCACAGCGTGGCCCGGTCCGGGTAGCGCATCAGCACCGACTCGAACATCACCCCGTCGAAGGCCTTCCACAGGGTCTTGCGGGTCATGCCGCCGTCGCACGAGATGTGCTTGAGCGGGGTGAGCAGCTTGGGCAGCAGCGCCTCGCCCAGGCGCTCGCGCGCCTCGGCCGGCAGGTCGGTCATGCCGGAGGTGTCGGACTCCAGGCGGCCGAAGTAGTGCCGGGCCAGCTGCTTGGCCCGGAACGGCTTCTCGCCGAGCTCGGTGACGGCGTCCGTGCGCTCCTGCGGAGTGAGGTCGGCGAGGTGCCTGGGCGGCTTGGCCCGGCGCGGTGCGGCGAAAGTGAGCTCGGCAGGCATGTGCATCCAGTGGGACGGGTGGGAACGGCGGCCGCGCGACCGCCCGCCAACGGGTTGCTACAGGACCGATAACGCTCTGGTCCGGGCTAGTGCGGCGCCGGCGGTCGGGGCATTAGGTTCATACTATGCGGCGCCGGGAAGGGCGCGGCACGGCGCGCCCGCGGCGCCCCGGCGGCCGCAGGCGGCGAAGAAGGGAGCTCAGGTGGCCGGAGCCCGCGTTCTGCTCGACGAGTACAGTCCTTACCACAGCCGCCGTATCGTCGTCGAGTGCGACTCCCGCACCACCGCCGCCTACCTGATGGACGCCCGCGGGCGGATCCGGGTGCCGGTGTGGCTGGCCAACCACGACGTCGCCCCGGAGACCGGCGACCCCTCGGGGCTCTACCGGGGCGAGGCGCCGCTGATGCCCGCCGCGCACACCCGCCACCCCCAGGGCAGGGCGCCGTTCGCGCCGGGGGCGCTGCGCGCGGTGTGGTTCGAGGAGGGCGACGGCGTGGCGCTGCTGGAGTCGGGGCCCGGCGGGGACAGCCTGCTGGCGGTGGTGCCCGGGTGGGCCGAGGCCGACAGCGGCATCCCGGGGTACGCGCGCGAGGCCGTGGGGCGCAGCCCCTACGCCTGGGCGCTGGAGCCGGTGCGGGCGCAGCTGTGGCCGCGGGTGGTGCACGCCGAGGCCTACTGGGACTGGCGGGCCGCGCCCAACGCCTGGCGGTCGGTGCAGCGGACGGTGTTCAACCACCTCAACCGCGCGGTCGGGCCGCCGGGGCACTACTGGGACGTGTCCGACGGGCACGCGCCGCTGCTGCGGGTGACCGAGCGGCCGCCGACGGAGGAGCGGCCGTGCACGGTGCTGAGCACGGTGGGCATGTGCGGGCAGCGGATGCCCACGCTGGACCGGTACATGGCCGACACCTCCGAGTACGCGCGCGTGGAGCTGGCGCTGGCCACCACGCTCCCGGCGCACGTCGCCGCGCGCATCTTCCGGTGGATCGGGGCCTTCCCGTGGCGGGCGGTCACCTGGTTCGGCCCGGGGCACAGCGTCAAGTGGCTGGACGGCCAGGAGGACCGGCGGATGCGCGGGGACCGCTCGGCCGTGCTGCTGGTCGCCGACCCGGCCCCGCTGGCGTCCGGCGGCCCGCCCCCGCCCGACACCTCGGGGCTGACCTTCCACGGCGACCCGGTGCGGTGGCTGTGGATCGTCCCGATCACCCGCCCGGAGCACCTGTTCGCCAAGGAGCACGACGCGGCGACCCTGATCGAGAAACTCGCGGCCGAGGGCCGCAGCTGGGTCCTGAGCCAGGGGTGAGGGGGCGCCCCCGGGGGCTCGGAGGCCTCGGGGCCCGCCGTCCCGCCCCGGTCGGCGACGCCCGGCCCCCGCGGCTCACTCCCCCGCCCGGGGGCCGCCCCGAACCGACCTCCAAATAACTCTTTGACGGTCGGGCCCGGCTCGGCGAGGCTGAGCCGGTGCCCACTGAACCCGTGCCCGGGGCCGTGACCCTCCGGGCCTTCGCCCATCCATTGCGGCTGCGGCTCATCTCCCTGCTCACCGGTGCCCCGATGAGCGCGGCCGAGGCCGCGCGCGAGCTCGGCGAGAGCCAGGCCAACGTCAGCTACCACGTGCGCCGCCTCCATGAGGCGGGGCTGCTCACCTTCGCCGAGGAGGTCCCGGTCCGGGGCGGCCGCGCCCTCCGCTACCGGCACGACCCCGCCAGCGGCCCCGCGATCGCCCAGGGCGGGACCGAGGACCTGCGGATGCTGGCGGCGGCCCTGTCCGAGGAACTCCAGCGCCGCTCCCGGCTCCGCGACCCCGAGCCGCCGCGCCACTTCACCGACACCGAGGTGTGGGTCGCCCCCGAGGAGTGGGCCGCACTGGTCGAACGGGCCTCGGAGCTCGGCGAGGAGCTGCACCGCGCGGCGCGGGCGCCGCGCTCGCCCGGGGCGATCCCGGTCAGCGCCAGCCTGCTCTTCTTCGCGATGCACGCCGAGGACGCCGGCGGCGAGGAGGCGCAGGATCCGCCCGGCACCGGCGGGGCGGACCGGTCGTGACCACCGGTCGGCGACGGCACGGCGCCTTCCATGACGGCCGTCGCCCCGCGAAGGGCGACCCGCTCGGCCCCGGAGCGCCCCCGCCAGGACGGCGAACGGCTCGAGCGCGGTCGTCCCCGCCGTGTTCGCCCCTGCTGCGACCGTGACCGCCGAGCCGAACGGAACGGCGGGCCGGCACCGCCGCCCGCAGACGGGCGGCGCGATGTACCGACCGCGCCCCCTCGCGACGGATCGCTCCACCTCCGCCCAGCGCCTGAGCAGCGTGACCGGACCAGAGACCCCCGCCCCGGAGAGACCCCGACCATGACCGATGGCAACGCCAGTCCTTCCCGACACGACGGCCCGGCGCGGCCGCCTGACGGCTCCCCTCCCCCGGCCGGGATCCTCGCCCCGCTGCGCTCCGCCCCGTTCCGCGCGCTCGCGGCAGGGCGCGCGCTGATGTACTTCGGCAACGGCCTGGCCCAGGTCGCGCTGGCGTTCGCGGTCCTCGACGCCACCGGGTCGGTCCTGCACCTGGGGCTGGTCATCGGCACGCGCACGCTCGCCAACGTGGTGCTCCTGCTGGCCGGAGGCGTCCTGGCCGACCTGCTCCCCCGCGCGGTGGTGCTGCGCGGCGCGTGCGCCCTGGCCGCGCTCTCCCAGGGGCTGCTGGCGCTGGCGCTGGCGACCGGGACCGCGTCGATGCCCGTCATGCTGGCGCTCGCGGCCGTCAACGGGGCGGCGGCCGCGGCCAACCTGCCCGCGGCGGCCTCCCTCGTGCCGCAGACGGTCCCCTCGGGCCTGCTGCGCCAGGCCAACGGGCTGATGCGGATCGGCATCGAGACCGGCCGCCTGATCGGGATGTCGGCGGGCACCCTGCTCGTCGCGCTCGTCGGCTCCGCCGGGGCGATCGCGGCCGACGCCGGGGCGTTCGCGCTCGCCGGGCTCTGCTTCGCGCTCGTGCGCCTGCCCGCACCCGCGTCCGGCGGCCCCGGTGCCCGGCCCCTGCGCCGGCTGGCCGACGGCTGGTCGGAGTTCGTGCGGCGCAGCTGGGTGTGGGTGGTCGTCGTCCAGTTCCTCGTGGTGAACATGGTGCACTCGGCGATGGTGGCGGTGATCGGCCCGGTCGTGGCGGACGCCTCCTTCGGCCGGACCGTGTGGGGGCTGCTGCTCACCGTCAACAGCTGCGGCCTGCTGCTGGGCGGGTTCCTGGCCGCGCGGTGGCAGCCCCGCCGGGCCCTGCTCTTCGGCGTCGGGCTGACCGCGGTCGAGGCGGCGCCGATCCTGGCGCTGGGGCTGTCGCCGGCCCCCGCCCTGCTCTTCCCGCTGTTCTTCCTGGCGGGGATGGCCATGGAGCAGTTCAACGTGGCGTGGGAGGTGTCGCTTCAGGAGAACATCCCCCAGGACCGGCTGGCCCGGGTGTACTCCTACGACATGCTCGGGTCGCTGCTGGCCGTCCCGCTGGGGCAGGCGGTGGCGGGGCCGGTGGCCGAGTCCGCGGGGCCGGGGCCGACCCTGGCGGGGGCCGCCGCCCTGTCGCTCGCGGCGACCGCGCTGGCACTGTGCGACCGGGGGGTGCGCACACTGCGCCGGACCCCCTCCCCGCCCTTGACATGAAGTGAGGTTGAGGTTGTTCCGTGGGAACCGTACCGCGCCGCCGGACGGCGGTGCGGCCGCGGCACACGAGCGAGGAGTTCCCACGATGATCCTGGTGACCGGCGCGACCGGAAACGTCGGCGGAGCGGTCGTGCGCAGGCTGTGCGCCATGGGCGAGGACGTGCGCGCCCTGGTGCGCTCTCCGGAGAGGGCGGACCTGCCCGCCGAGGCGGACCTGGTCCGGGGCGACCTGTCGGACCCGTCGTCGGTCGAGGCGGCCATGCACGGGGTCGACGGGGTGTTCCTCGTGTGGCCGCTGATGGAGGCCGAGCCGGTGCTGCCGGTGCTGGAGGCGGTCCGGCCGCACGCCGAGCGGATCGCCTACCTGTCGGCGAGCGGCGTGGACCCGGCGGCCGAGGAGCAGGGCGACCCCGTCACGGGGGTGCACGCCCGGGTCGAGCGCGCGATCGCCGCCTCGGGGCTGCACTGGACCCTCGTGCGCGGCGGCGGGTTCGCCGCCAACGACCTGGGCTGGGCCGGACAGGTGCGCGGCGGCGGGTCGGTGGTGCGCACCCCCTTCCCCGACGCGCGGCGGGCCGTGGTGCACGAGGACGACCTGGCCGACGTGGCGATCCGCGCCCTCACGTCCGACGGGCACGCCGGGAAGGCCTACACGGTCACCGGACCGGAGATGCTGAGCGAGACCGACCGGGTGCGGATCCTGGGCGAGGCGATCGGCCGACCGTTGAAGACCGAGCGGCAGGGGCTGGACAAGGCCCGTGCAGGCCTGGCCGCGGCGGGCCTGCCACCGGAGGCGACCGAGGCCATCTTGGCGGCGCACGCGGATTTCGCCGCCCCTGGACACACCGAGGAACTGCACACGGCGGAGGAGGTCACCGGCCTGCCGCCGCGCTCCTACCGCCAGTGGGCGGCCGACCACGCCGACGACTTCCGCTGAGCCGAGCCGCAGAGGCGGCACGGGGGGGCACCCCCCTGGCGGCCCTGGGACAGCGGCGACGACGGCCCGGCAGGTACCCCGCCCACGCCTGCTCGCCGGGCACCGGGCCGCCGGAGTGCCAGGAGGAGGGCGGCAACGACGAAGCAGGGCGGTTCCCCAGGGTCGCCTGTCGGCCGCCGGGCCTCTCGCGGTCCCGGAACAGCAGCGGCGACGGCACGGCAGGTACCCCGCTCCGGGCTCCGGCCGGGCGGCGGGGCCCTCGGAGTGCCAGGGGTGAGGGCGGCGACGAAGAAGCGTGGTGGTTCCCCGGCGCTGGCGGTCGGCCGCCGG
>NZ_ANAD01000269.1 GCF_000341245.1 Nocardiopsis halophila DSM 44494 | reverse complement strand
CGTGGGCTCCTCGATCGACCTGTCGTTGCAGTATTAGGCCTGCTCCACGGGACCGCCCCGCCCCCGCTCCACGCCCTGACCGGGCCCCTCCGCCCTTCGGCAACGCGGAAGCGGGCCGCCTTAGCGGCGGCCCGCCTTGCGCCTACCGGGAGGGCGGGTGGGCCCTCCCGGGGATCGGCTGCTCCCCCCGGATGCGGCACGAACCGGGGAGATCACTCCGAGCGCTGGCTGGGGATCCCTGCCAGAAGCGCCCGCACTTCCGTCTCGCGGTATCGGCGGTGGCCGCCCAGGGTCCGAATCGAGGTCAGCTTGCCGGCCTTGGCCCAGCGCGTGACGGTCTTGGGGTCCACGCGGAACATGGTCGCGACCTCGGCAGGGGTCAACAGGGGCTCCGCCTCGGGCGTGCGAGTTGACATGTGTACGGCCTCTCCTCCTGGATCTGTGTGCCGATCCTGAGCCTTAATCCTGGCACTTGGCCCGGATGTCCAATATTGCCCTCTAGGTCTATATTGGCATCACCCGAGGTGATTGCACAGCCACTTAACGCGACTTGGTCTGATGGGAGGTCCCAAAGCCGCCCAAGTGCTGCGTCACGCTGAGTGATTCTAGCGACACGTTTAGTGGCATGTGGCGTATTCGGTCAAAACTTCGTTCTCCGGCCCTGTTTTTCTCGATCCGGCAGACCGAAAGTGCTACGGCGGACCGGGCGCTAACCCCTCCGCGCCGGCGGGCTGCGCGGGATGTCCGCAGGTCGCGGCCGCGAGGGCGGTTCGGGCCGGAGGCGGGTCCGGCGACCGCCGTACAGGTCTACTCCCATCGACCTCTCCCTCGCGGCATGCCCGGATCGTCGGCGTGGCACGGATTCCCGGTTACCGAGAGTGCGCTCGGTGACCGATTGGACACAGTCTATGTGGTTGTCTATCGACTGGTATGCCCAATTTCGTCAACGATGATGCCGGGATGCGTGCCTCGTCCCGGCTTCACCCGTCCTGACGTGCGAAGAAATTAGTGGCGCTGCGTGAGAAACCTGGTACACCAGGTTGTCGCCGGGCGTGGCGCGGGGTGCCGGACGTGAGGGAATCTCATGTCGGACCGCGCCGGAAACGGACCGGGGCCGTGCCGACACGTGACCCTGCGTTGGTCCTCCGCATGCCCGCGGCCGGTAGCGGGGGCGGTGGTCAGTTGGCGTGCTCCAGCGCCTGGACGGCCTTCCAGCGCCCGGTCACCCGCTGGTACATCGCCACCGCCAGCTCCTCCTGCCCGGTGTCCAGCCCGCGCACGGCGGCGTCGATCTCGGCCACCGACTCGTCCTCGCGCAGCGCCTCGTCGTCCAGCAGGTACGCCAGCCCGCCGTAGTCCAGCTCCAGCAGTGCGGACGGGTGCGCCACCGCCGCCAGCCAGTCCTCCAGCCGCTCGGCCCCGGCCAGCGGGGCGCTGTCGCCCACGTGCTCCTGCAGGACGCCCACCACGCGCTCCAGCCGCTCGCGGGCCTGCGCCACCTCGGTCACGTACAGCAGCACCCGCGGCGGCGCGGCCACCGAGTCCGCCCCGCGCTCCAGCATCAGGCAGCGCTCCTCGGGGGCGAAGGGGGCGAACCACGGCAGCGGCACCGTCCAGGTGCTGGTCAGGATCCGGGTGCGCAGCGGTTCACCGCGCTCGCGCCAGCGGCGGAACGCCTCGTCGGCCCGCTCGCACGCCTCGTCGGGCAGGTAGGCCGGGCGCAGCCGGGCCGGGGTCTCCTCGCGGAACTCGCGCAGCCCCAGCCAGGAGCGCAGCCGCGTCTGCCACGGGCAGACATAGGTGCGCCCGCCCATCCGCCGCACGTAGGCGTCGCCGCTCTCGGCCACCGGAGCGGGCTCGGGCGGCGACGCGACCAGGCGCCGCAGGCTGTCCCGGTGCTCAGCGGCCAGCGCCTCGACCCGGCGCGGCCGCTCCGCGGATTCGGCGTACTCTTTCCAGTACGCGCGCTCTGCGCTGGGAAACGCCTCCAAGGGCTGGTATACGCGGAGATAGGCGGTGTAGGGGAGCACGATCGCATCCTGGCACACAACCCGGCGCGGGGGCACCCGTCCCCCGGGCGGCCCGTGTGCGGTATCGCGCCCGTTAGGCGTGGGCGGCGTAGGCAGGTCGGTTGTAAACCGGGTACGGTTGTATCCGTACGTAAGCTGGCGCCAGTCGTCAGTGCGCTGACGGTCGTCAGCCCGGCATTGCGGTTTTGCTAGTGATCTGGGGTTTCGCCAAACCCAATCGTTGAGGGGGTCGAGCCAATGGGGCGCGGCCGAGCAAAGGCCAAGCAGCAGAAGGTCGCTCGGAGGCTGAAGTACAGCACCGGCGGGACCGACCTCGATCGGCTGCGGGCGGAGCTGGGTGTCGCTGAGGATGAGAACGGGGCGCCGTCGGATTCGGCGGGGGGCCCGGATCATGACCCTTACGACGACCTGGTCGAGCGCTACGCGGACCTAGCGGAGCAGTACGCCTCGCCCGACGGTCCCTCGGATGAGGAACCCGACCGCTCGGGGGACGTCCGCTAGCACCCCGCCCGAACGGGCGTCCGGACGAGCAGACAGGCATAGCCGGGCCGAACCACTCCGGTGGGTCGTTCCGGCCATGCCTGTCTGCGGAAGCGCAGGAGGGGCGCTCCCCGAGGGGAGCGCCCCTCACGCGTGCTCCCGGTAGGAGCCGAGCATGCGCACCCGGCCCGAGCCCTCGACCACGGTGCCAGCGCGCCAGGCGGGAACGCCCCGCTCGGCCAGCACCCGCAGCGCCTCGTCGGCGTCGCCGCCCTCGACCAGCGCGACCATGCCCACGCCCATGTTGAAGGCGGACTCCATGTCCGCGCGCTCCACCCCGCCCTGTTCGGAGATCAGGCCGAACACCGGCTGCGGGGCCCAGGTCGACCGGTCCACCTCGGCGTCGGCGCCGGCCGGCAGCGAGCGCTCCAGGTTGGCGGCCAGCCCGCCCCCGGTGATGTGGGAGAAGGCGTGCACCTGCACCCGCTCGGCCAGCTCCAGGCAGTCCTTGGCGTAGATCCGGGTGGGCTCCAGCAGCTCCTCGCCCAGGGTGCGCCCGAACGCGGGCACCTGCGCGCGCAGGTCCAGCCCGGCGCCCTCGACCACCCGGCGGATCAGCGAGTAGCCGTTGGAGTGCGGGCCGGACGAGGCCATCGCGATCACCGCGTCGCCGGGGCGCACCCGGTCCGGGCCCAGGACGCCGTCGGCCTCGACCACGCCGGTGGCGGCGCCGGCCAGGTCGTACTCGCCCGGGCCCATCGCCCCGGGGTGCTCGGCGGTCTCCCCGCCGATCAGCGCGCACCCGGCGCGGGCGCAGCCCTCGGCGATGCCGCCGACGATCTCGGCGACCCGCTCGGGGACCACCTTGCCCACCGCGATGTAGTCGGTCATGTACAGCGGCTCGGCCCCGGCGACCACCAGGTCGTCGACGACCATGGCGACCAGGTCCCGGCCGATGGTGCCGTGCACGTCCAGCTCCTGGGCGAGCATCACCTTGGTGCCCACGCCGTCGGTGGAGGTGGCCAGGACCGGGGCCCGGTACTTGGACACGTCCAGCCGGAACAGCCCGGCGAAGCCGCTGGCGTCGGTCACCTGCTCGGGCCGGGCGGTGCGGGCCACGTGCCGCTTCATCAGGTCGACGGCGCGCTCGCCGGCGGCGATGTCGACGCCGGCGGCGGCGTAGGCCGACGGGGAGCCGGCGGGGTCAGCACCCTGTGCCACGCGAAATACCTCTCAAGCTCGTCAACGGGGGCGGTGCGCGCCGGGCCCGCGGGGAGCGGGCCGGGCGGGGGCCGCTCAGGCCGGCGAGCCCGCCTTGGGCGCGCCGCAGGCCTTCTCCAGCAGGTACTTGCCGCGGGAGGCCTCGTCCACCTCGATCGGGTAGACCCCGTCGAAGCAGGCGCGGCAGAGCCGGTCCTTGGCCACGTCGGTGGCGGCGACCAGCTCGTCCAGGCCGATGAAGCCCAGGGAGTCGGCGCCGATCGAGGCGCGGATCTCCTCGGTGCTCAGGTTGCCCGCGATCAGCTCGGCCTTGCTGGCGAAGTCCACGCCGTAGTAGCAGGGCCACATCACCGGGGGGCTGGAGATGCGCACGTGCACCTCGGCGGCGCCGGCCTCGCGCAGCATCCGCACCAGCGCGCGCTGGGTGTTGCCGCGCACGATGGAGTCGTCCACCACGACCAGGCGCTTGCCCTCGATGACGTCGCGCAGGGGGTTGAGCTTGAGGCGGATGCCCAGCTCCCGCAGGGTCTGGCTGGGCTGGATGAAGGTGCGCCCGACGTAGGAGTTCTTCACCAGGCCCTGGGCGAAGGGGATGCCGCTGCCGCGGGCGTAGCCGACGGCGGCCGGGGTGCCCGACTCGGGCACCGGGATCACCAGGTCGGCGTCGGCGGGGTGCTCGTCGGCGAGCCGGCGCCCCACCTCCACGCGGGTGGAGTTGACGTTGCGCCCGGCGATGGTGGTGTCGGGGCGGGCCAGGTACACGTACTCGAACAGGCAGCCCTTGGGCTCGGCGGCGGCGAAGCGCATGGAGCGCACGCCCCGCTCGTCGATGGTGAGCATCTCGCCCGGCTCGATCTCGCGTACGAACGTGGCGCCGACGATGTCCAGTGCGGCGGTCTCGCTGGCCACGGCCCAGCCGCCGCCCAGGCGCCCCAGCACGAAGGGCCGGATGCCCTGCGGGTCGCGGGCGGCGTAGAGGGTGTCCTCGTCCATGAAGACGAGGGAGAAGGCGCCCTGCACCTTGGGCAGCAGGTCGAGTGCCGCCTCCTCGGTGGTGCGCCCGCCGTTCTGGGCGAGCAGGTTGGTGAGCACCTCGGTGTCGGTCGTGGCGCCGAGCCGGTCCCCGGGCAGCATCGCCGCCAGCTCGGGGGTGTTGATCAGGTTGCCGTTGTGCCCCAGGGCCAGTCCGCCCTCGCGCGCCGTGTAGAAGGTCGGCTGGGCGTTCTCCCACACGGGGGAGCCGGTGGTGGAGTACCGGCAGTGCCCGATCGCGAGGTGGCCTTTAAGGGACTCCAGGGTCGCCTCGTTGAAGACCTGGGAGACCAGGCCCATGTCCTTGTAGACGACGATGCGTTCGCCGTCGCTCAGGGCGATGCCCGCGGACTCCTGACCGCGGTGCTGGAGTGCGTAGAGGCCGAAATAGGTGAGCTTGCTGACTTCTTCGCCGGGTGCCCAGACACCGAACACACCGCATTCGTCCTGTGCGGGGCGCTCGACGGGGTCGAGGTCCATGCTGAGCCGGCCGTCGGGATGCGACACGCTTTCAGCTTAGTGCCTGCCTGGGCCCGGTGTGCCACCCGGGGCCCGATCACCGTCCCCCAGCGGCAGGAACGGCCCCAGGTCGGCGCGTTCGCCGCTGGCCGCGACCGCGTGGCCGTCCACCGCCGCGTCCCAGGACCGGCGGCCCGCGGCCAGCTCCAGCCAGGTGCGCGGATCGGTCTCGACCACCCCCGGCGGCGTTCCGCGGGTGTGCCGGGGCCCCTCGACGGCCTGCACCGCGCCGTAGGGCGGGACCCGGACCTCCAGGCTGTGCCCGGGGGCCCGGGCGGACAGCTCGTCCAGGGTGCCGCGGACCGCGGCGCGCACGGCGGCCCGCTCCGGGGCCGCGCCCCGGTCGTAGGCCTCCAGCACTGCCGCCACGCAGGCGTCGAGCAGCGCGGCGGGGCGGTCGGGTCCGTCGTAGGGCGCGAGGTCCAGGGCGGCGCGCTGGGCGCCGAGGGCCTCGCGCAGGGCGGCCTGGCGGCGCTGGGCGGCGGTCGGGCGGGAGGGCATGGGGGAAGGGTATTCCGCCGGGCCCGGGTGGTTGCCCTGGGCGGGGGCGTGCCGCGAAACTGTCCAGTGGCCGAACTCGTCGCGTCGCCTCGGTGAACGCCGGGCGCACCGCCGGTGGAGAGGGGGTGCCGGGACGTGTGTGCTCCGGTGTTCCCGTGTGATCCGTGTCCCGTTCGCGAACCTCTGCCCGGGCGGCGGCCGCGGGGCGGCCCACCGCCTCCCCCGGCCGGGGACGAAGCGGGGCGGTTAGGATGATCGCGCATCCGGGACCGGGTCACCCGGCATGCGTCCGACGACCGTGCCCGCGCCGATAGTGCGACCTATATGTCCGAATAGTCCCCGTACCATCCACACGGACGACCCACCGCACTTCGGGAGTTGGATGTGCGCCTGCGCCTGACACCGCGTGATGACAGCTACTACGAGATGTTCGCGGACTCCGCGAACAACCTGGTCATCGGGGCGCGGCTGCTGGCCGAGCTGATCGGCGACGGTGGCGACCGCGACGCGATCGGCGAGAAGATGCGCGCCTGCGAGCACGCTGGCGATGAGCGGACCCACGCCATCATGCGGCGGCTCAACGGCCGCTCCGCCACCCCCTTCGACCGCGAGGACATCTACAAGCTCGCGTCGTCCCTGGACGACGTGATGGACGCGATGGACGCGGCGGTGGACCTCATCGGCCTCTACCGGCTGGAGCGGCTGCCCAAGGGCATCATCGACCAGGTCGAGGTGCTGGAGCGGGCGGCGGAGCTGACCGCCGAGGCGATGCCGCGGCTGCGCACGATGAAGGACCTGGCGCGGTACTGGATCGAGATCAACCAGCTGGAGAACCAGGCGGACCAGATCTACCGCCGGCTGCTGGCCCACCTGTTCAACGGCGGCTACGACGCGCTCACGGTGATGAAGCTCAAGGACGTGGTGGAGGAGCTGGAGGCGGCCGCCGACGCCTTCGAGCACGTGGCCAACACGGTGGAGACCATCGCGGTCAAGAAGTCCTAGCGGCGGCGCCCCGCGAGGGGAGGGCGGCCCGCGCCGCGCGGACGCTCCCACAGGTCCACGCGCGGCGCGGGCCGCGAGTCCCGCCGTACGGCCCGCACTCCGTGCGGCGGGACGGGACCGCCCTGGCGCCGTCCCCGCGGCCCCGGGGAGAGGGGCGCGGGTCGTCCGGTGGCGGCGCCCGGCGGTCCGTTCGGTCTCGCGCTAGCCGACCTGCGGCGGGCGCGAGACGGTGAGCGGCGCGGGGGTGTCGCCTTCGTGGAAGACGCGCACCCGGTCGCACCGGAAGTCCATGGTCACGGCCGAGCCCTCGGGCACGACGACGGTGGTCACCGCGGGGTTCTCCCGCTCGACCGTCGCGACGGCCTCGTGGACGTCGGCGCCCTCCAGCTCGGGCCAGGCCTGCTTGCCCGTGCACAGGGCCGTCGGGTGGGTGCCGGCGCCTTCGGCGGCCGCGGCCCCGGCGGTGGCCGGGAAGAGCGCGGCGACGACGGTCGCGCAGGCGAGGATGGAACCCGCGAGGGTAACGCGGTTCATTGGTGTTCCCTTCCAACTTGTGATTGCGAAGGACACTTCAGAATGTAGCAACGAATGGCCGGACATGCATTACGGGGCGATTACGCGACAGGTGCCCGGGGCGGGCCGGCGGAAATTGGGGAACGTTCCAGGTGGCGGGCGTGCGGACCGTCATTGTCTACCGTATGGCGCTGGATGGTTGAAGGTCGCACTAAATTAATAATCCGTCGCGCTCCGTATACATGCTGGTCGTCGCGGGTGGAGGCGATGGCGGTCTGTCCGCTTCGGTGCGAGGGGGTGCGGGTGTGTCCTTCTTCACACCGAGGATCTCCGGTGTTCCGAGTCGGAGTTTCCCGGTCCTGTGAACTGCGGATGTTTTCCCATCGGATGCTCCGGGAATGTATCCGGGCTTTATTTCTCGACGATAACGCGGATCCGCGTGCAGGTCCGCGCGCGGGATCCCGCCGTTTCCGGGAAGAGAAAAGGGCGGCGGGGTGTCCCCCGCCGCCCCGGCGCCCGTGCGCCCGGCCGTCAGCCGAAGCGGCCGGTGATGTAGTTCTCGGTCTCCTGCTCGTCCGGCTTGGTGAAGATCTTGTTGGTCTCGCCCATCTCGATCAGCCGGCCGGGCTTGCCGGTCCCCGCCAGGTTGAAGAAGGCCGTCCGGTCGCTCACCCGCGCCGCCTGCTGCATGTTGTGGGTGACGATGACGATCGTGTACTCCTCCTTCAGCTTGTGGATGAGGTCCTCGATCGCCAGCGTGGAGATGGGGTCCAGGGCCGAGCAGGGCTCGTCCATGAGCAGGACGCTGGGCTCCACCGCGGTGGCCCGGGCGATGCACAGCCGCTGCTGCTGGCCGCCGGACAGGCCCGCGCCGGGCTTGTTCAGCCGGTCCTTGACCTCCTCCCAGAGGTTGGCCCCGCGCAGGGACCGCTCCACCAGGTCGTCGGCCTTGGCCTTGCTCATGCGCTTGTTGTTGAGCTTGGCGCCGGCGATGACGTTGTCGTAGATGGACATCGTCGGGAAGGGGTTGGCCTTCTGGAAGACCATGCCGACCTCGCGCCGGACCTCGACCGGGTCCACGTCGGGGCCGTAGATGTCCATGTCGTCCAGCATCACCTTGCCGTCCACGCGGGCGCCGGGGGTCACCTCGTGCATGCGGTTGAGGGTGCGCAGGAACGTCGACTTGCCGCAGCCCGACGACCCGATGAAGGCCGTCACCGACCGGGGCTCGATGGTCATGGAGACGTCCTCGACGGCGAGGAAGTCGCCGTAGTAGACGTGCAGGCCGGAGACGTCGATTCGTTTGGCCACTGGTTGTCCTCAGGTGTCTCTAGCGGGTGTCCGTGGTTGGTCGAGCCGGTCAGCGGCCGAGTTTGGGGGCGAAGAGGCGGGAGACCAGGCGCGCGGTCAGGAAGAGCAGCATGACGATGACGATCAGGGTCAGCGCGGCGGCCCAGGCGCGCTCCATGTTGACCGCGCCTCCCATGCGGACCTGCGAGTAGATGAAGACCGGAAGGCTCATCATCTGCCCGTTGAACAGGTTCCAGTTGATCGCCACCGCCGAGGAGCCGGCGGTCAGCACCAGAGGCGCCGTCTCCCCGATAACGCGGGCCAGGGCGAGCATGATTCCCGTGGTCAGACCGGCCACGGCGGTGGGCAGGACCACCTTCACGATGGTCAGCCACTTGGGCACGCCCAGGGCGTAGGAGGCCTCCCGCAGCTCCTGGGGGACCAGCCGGAGCATCTCCTCACTGGAGCGCACCACCACCGGGATCATCAGCACGGCCAGGGAGACGGCGCCGGCGGCCCCGTTGGTGTTGCCCGGGCCGAACAGCATCATCCACAGGGCCACGACGAACAGTCCGGCCACGATGGAGGGGATGCCGGTCATGACGTCGACGAAGAACGTGATCGCCTTGGCCAGCCGCCCGCGTCCGTACTCCACCAGGTAGACGGCGGTGAACAGGCCGATCGGGATGGAGATCACCGCGGCCATGCCGGTGATGGCGATGGTGCCGACGATGGCGTGGTAGACGCCGCCGGCGTCCATGCTCGGCGTCACGCCGTTCATCGAGACGGTCAGGAAGTAGCCGTCCAGCCGCGTGATGCCTTCCAGGAAGACCGTGGTCAGCAGCGACAGCAGCGGCAGCATGGCCGCGGCGAAGCAGAGGTAGACCACCGCGGTGACGAAGCGGTCCTTGGCCTTGCGGGGGTTCTCCACGGCGGCCGAGGCGCCGACGATGACCACCGTGTACAGCACGGCGGTGGCCAGGCCGGCGGTCACCAGGTGGAAGGAGCCCAGCGCCTGCAGGGCGGCGGAGGAGACCACGGCGGCGCCGGCGAGCACCGCCGCGGGCGCGTAGCGCGGCAGCGACCCGGTGCGCATGGAGCGCTGGGTCTGCGGCCCCTCACCGGCCGAGCCGGTGGACTTCGGTCGGGTCGTGGTGGTCATTTAGGAGAACTCCTTGCGCCGCGCGACGACGAACCGTGCGCCCATGTTGACGACCAGGGTGATGGCGAACAGCACCAGGCCGGCGGCGATCAGCGCGGAGACGCCGTACCCGGTGGCCTCGGGGTACTGCAGCGCGATATGCGCCGCGATGGTCTGGTTGCCGCTCTGCAGCAGGAACGGCGAGATGACCAGCGAGGGGGACAGGATCATGGCCACCGCCATGGTCTCCCCGAGTGCGCGGCCCAGGCCGAGCATGGCGCCGCCGATGACGCCGGGGCGGCCGAAGGGGAGCACCGCCATGCGGATCATCTCCCAGCGGGTGGCGCCCATCGCCAGCGCGGCCTCCTGGTGGCCCTGCGGGACCTGCTTGAACACGTCGCGGGACATCGCGGTGATGATCGGCAGGATCATCACCGCCAGCACGATGCCGGCGCTGAGCATGGTGCGCCCGGTGGTCGAGACCGGGCCCGCGAACAGCGGGATCCAGCCCAGGTAGTCGGTCAGCAGCTCGTAGAAGCCCTGCATCTCGAAGACGAGGAACCCGATGCCCCACAGGCCGTAGACGACGCTGGGGATGGCGGCCAGCAGGTCGACGATGTAGCCGAGCACGGCGGCGATCCGGCGGGGCGCGTAGTAGACGATGAACAGCGCGATCCCGATCGAGATCGGGGTGGCGATCACCAGCGCGATCGCGGCGGCCAGCACGGTGCCGAAGGCGAGCGCCGCCACACCGAAGGCCGGGTTCTCGCGGACGTTGGCGTGCCAGTCCGTGGTCGTGAAGAAGTTCGCGGTGTTGGCCGAGAGCGAATCGAAGGACTGGATGAGCAGGAAGGCCGCCACGCCGGCCAGGATCGCCAGGATCAGGATCCCCGATCCGCGTGCGGTGTTGGCGAAGACGGCGTCGCCGACGCGGCGCTTCGCCCGGATCTGGGGGGGCGCCGTCGCTGACGGGTCCGTGGTGGTCATGTGAGACTCCGGTCGAAAAGGGTCACGGTTCGCGGCCGGGCGAACAGGGGTTGTGCTCGGTACATGCCATGACAGGGCCGTCTACATTCTGCGGTGCCGGTCGGGGAGGTTCGACCACATCCCGGCGCGGCGCGGCGCACACCCGGCCGGGCCGGGCCGGGTGCGCACGCACGCCAAGGGCGGGGACGGCGCCGCTGCGGCGCCCTCCCCACCCTGAGGCGGTCCTGCTCTGCGGGATCAGGACTCCGCGGAGATCGCGTCGATGGTCTCCTGGAGGCTCTCCCGGGTCCCCTCGGTCAGCGGGGCCGAGCCGGCCTCCTCGGCGACGGCCTCCTGGCCCTCCTCGCTGACCACGTAGGACAGGTAGCTCTTCACCAGGTCGGCCTCGCTCTGCTCCGGGTAGACCATGCAGGCGATCTCGTAGGAGACCAGGACGATCGGGTAGGCGCTGGTGTCGTCGGTGGTGTAGTCCAGCTCGATCGCGTGGTCGTTGTCGGAGTTGCTCTCGCGCTGCGGCGAGGCCTCGACGATCGCCGCGGCCGACTCGGGGGTGTACTCGACGAAGTCGTCACCGACGCCGACGGCCGCGGTGCCCAGCTCGCCGACGTGGGAGGCGTCGACGTAGCCGATGGTGCCCTGGCCGCCCTCGACGGCCGAGACCACGCCGGAGGAGCCCTGGGCGGCCTCGACCGGCTCGATCGGCCAGTCGCCGCTGATGTCGTGGGTCCAGGTGTCGCCGGCGGCCTCGGAGAGGTAGGCGACGAAGTTCTCGGTGGTGCCGGACTCGTCCGAGCGGTTCACCGGGACGATGTCGGTGTCGGGGAGCTCGACGTCCGGGTTGTCCTCGGCGATCGCGTCGTCGTTCCAGGTGGTGATGTCCTGGTTGAAGATGCCGGCGATGGTGTCGGGGGAGAGGTTGACCGAGTCGACGCCCTCCAGGTTGAAGACCACCGCGATGGGGGAGATGTAGGCCGGGAGGTTGACCACCTCGGCGCCGTTGCAGCGCTCGACGGCCTGCTCGGTCTCGGTCTCGTCCAGCGCGGCGTCGGAGCCGGCGAAGGAGACCGCGCCGTCGATGAACTGCGAGCGGCCCGCACCGGAGCCGACCGAGTCGTACTGGACCGTGGTCCCGGAGCAGGCCCCCTCGTACCCGGCCTTCCAGGTGGCCATCGCGTTCTCCTGGGAGCTCGCGCCGGCGCCGGAGAGGGTACCGCCGCCGTCCACGCACTCGGCGGAGGCGCCGGACACGGCGCCGTTCTCCTCGGGGTCGACGGCCTGGTCGCTGCCGCAGGCGGCCAGGGCCATCGTGCCGGCCAGTGCGATGCCGGTGTAGCCCGCGAACCGGCGGTACTTGAAGAGCTTCACAGCCCCGGTGTCCTTCCTCTGGACGTCCGAACCAAGTTCTGTTCACGAGTCCGCGGCGGTTTGTCCGGTATAACCCTCAAAGCTCCGCTGACCTCGTTAAATGCGACGTTAGGGAGGCGAGGTGACCAGCGCTTCCAGTGAGGGTGAACGCACGGTGAACGCGGGGACGAGTCTGTCGGAAGGCCAGTGGGAAAGAGCGTGGACGTGAGGTTAACCACGGCGCGCCCCCCTTGTGCGCGCCGCGGTGACCAGTCAGGCGATGCGCTCAGTCGTTCGGTGCGTACATCACGTCGCCGTCCCAGGCGGTGAATCCGAGCGACTCGTAGAGCCGCACCGCGGGCCGGTTGTCCTCCTCGACGTAGAGCAGCACCCAGGGCAGGCCGCGGTCGCGCAGGTACCGCACCCCGGTCAGGGTGAGCAGCCGGCCCAGGCCGGTCCCCTGCCAGGACGGGTCCACCCCGACCACGTACACCTCGCCCACCGGCTCGCCGTCGGTCAGGCCCGCGCCGTCGGCGTGCACCTTGGTCCAGTGGAAGCCGGCGATCCGGCCGTCGCCGGCCCCGCCGCCCTCGCCCTTCCGCTCCTCGGCGACGAAGAACCCCTCGGCGTCGAACCAGGGCTCGGCCTGGCGCTGGCGCAGGTCCTCCAGGGCCAGCCCGCCCTGTTCGGGGTGGTCGGCGAAGGCCGCGGCGTTGGTGCGCAGCCAGGCCTGTTCGTCGCCGCCGGGCCGGAACGCCCGCACCCGCACCCCCTCGGCCACCGCCGCCGAGGGCGCCGGCTCGGGCAGGTCCACCGGGGCGCCGTCCGCGCCGCGCAGCGCCAGGCGCATCTTCAGCAGCCCGCGCGCCCGCCGCCAGCCCAGCGCCTCGGCCAGGCCCTGGGCGGCGGGCAGCCGCCCGTGCGCCCACACCCGCACACCGGCGGCCCCGGCGTCGGCGCGCAGCGACCGCGCCAGCGCGGTGCCGTGCCCGCGGCGCCGCCGCCCCGGCGCCACCACCAGCTCGGCCGAGTCGGGCTCGCCGCCGGACTTCTCGGCGAAGGCGAACCCCGCCAGGTCGCCCTCGTCCTCCAGCAGGTGGAAGCGGGCGGCGCCGTCGGGGGAGCCGTGGCGCACCCGGAGCACCGTCTGCTCGGAGAGCGCCTCGGCGCCGTCCAGGGTGCGGGCCTCCTCGGCCAGCGCGAGGACGCGCTCGGCGTCCTCCTCGTCGAGGGAGCGAACGATGCGGACCTCGTCCATCGGCCTGCCTTTCAGATGTACGGCCGGGTATACGGCTCTCGGGGCGTTCCAGCGGCTCTCAGCCGCGTGACAGCACTCGCTGCAGCTCCGGGAAGGCACGGGTGTATTCCTCCAGGAGCGTGCGGGCCGTGCCCACCGAGTCCACCAGAGGGTGGGTCGCGAACGCCCTCAGGGCCGTACCCCAGGAGCCGCTGCGCACCGCCTCGATCACGTCCCGCTCGACCGCCTTGACCGCGTGGACCAGCCCCTCCTGGTGACCGCTGAGAGGCGCGGCCGCCACCGGGTGGGCGCCCGACCCGTCGACCACGCAGGGAAGCTCGGCCACCGCATCGGGGCCGAGCCCGGGGAGCGCGCCGCGGGCGCGGGTGTTGACGATCAGGCGGGTCGGGGCGTCACGGGCGACGGCCCGCATGACCGCCAGAGCGACCTCCTCATAGCCCCCGCCGTCGAGGTCCTCGCTCTCGCGTTCGAACCCGCCGGAGGCGCGGCGGTTGTCGGCCATATAGGTGCGCTCCCGCTCCAGGCGGGTCCGTTCCCAGAGCCCGTACGCCTCCGCCGGGTGTTCCCGCGCCTCGGCGTAGAACCGCTCCTGCTGCTCGACCAGCTGCTCGCCCCGGGTGCGCGGGCTCTCCAGCGCCGCCTGCAGCGCCTCCCGCGCGAAGTAGTAGTAGTGCAGGTACTCGTTGGGCAGGGCGCCGACCGCGCGGATCCACTCCGCGCCGAACAGCCGCCCCTCCTCGAAGGACTCCAGGGCGCGGTCGTCGGCCAGCAGCTCTGGCAGCCGGTCGCGGCCGCCCGACCACAGGCCCCGCACCCACCCCAGGTGGTTGAGTCCGGCGTAGTCGATGTGCACGTCCGCCGGGTCCAGGCCCAGCGCGCGGGCGGCGCGCCGGCCCAGCCCCACAGGGGAGTCGCAGATTCCCACGACCCGGTCGCCCAGCACCCCGGCCATTGCCTCGGTCACCAGCCCGGCGGGGTTGGTGAAGTTCACCACCCACGCGTCCGGGGCGTGCTCGGCGATGTCCTGCGCGGCCGCGAGCGCTTCGGGAAGGGTGCGCAGCCCATAGGAGATCCCGCCGGCGCCGACCGTCTCCTGGCCCAGCACCCCGGCGTCGAGGGCGATGCGCTCGTCGAGGACGCGTCCCTGCATTCCGCCGACGCGGACGGCGGAGAAGACCATGCCGGCGCCGTCGAGCGCGTCGGCGCGGTCGGTGGAGGCGTGCACGGGGAGCTCGGCGCCGGACCGCTCGCGCTGGGCCGCCAGGACGGCCGCCACCGCCTCTAAGCGCCCGGCGTCGGTGTCGTGCAGCGCCACCTCGGTGACGACCGGGTCGCCCTTCAGAGCGTCGGCCAGCAGGGCGCGGTAGACGAGGGGGACGCGGAACCCTCCCCCTCCCAGGATCGTCAGACGCACCCCGCCAGCGTATCGGCGGGCCCCGGACCCCGTATCCGGTTCGGTGCCCACGCGCGACACCGGGGCGCCGAGTGCATAACCTGCTGGCACACACTCCGCATCCGGGCCGATGGGAGGCGCCGCACATGGAGGAGCAGAGCCGCGCGCTCGAATCCCTGCCGCTCGTGGGCGAGCGGAGGGACGTGCTGGCCGGGGAGCGGGGGCCCGAGGGGGAGGGGCCCGCGATCGACCTCGCGCTGAGCGGGACGGTGTTCTTCGACATCGTCCTGACGGGGCTGACCGCGCCGCCCGCCCCCGGGACCGAGGTCGGCGCGCAGGGGATGGGGTCGTGCCCCGGAGGCGTGGCCAACCTGGCGGTCGCCGCCTCGCGGCTGGGGCTGCGCACGGCCGTGGCGGCCGCCTTCGGGGAGGACGTCTACGGCGACTTCGCCTGGGAGACGCTGGAGCGCCAGGAGGAGGTGGACCTGAGCGCCTCCAAGCGCTTCCCCGACTGGCACTCGCCGTTCACGGTCTCGCTGGCCTGGAAGGGCGACCGCGGCATGGTCACCCACGAGCACCCGCCGCCCGAGCCGGTCGAGCGCCTGGCCGAGGCGCTGCCCCAGGCCCGCGCCGCCTTCGTCGGGCTGCGGCCCGGCGGGCCCGTCCCGGAGTGGGCGGCGCGCCAGGCCGCGGGCGGGGCCCGGATCTTCGCCGACGTGGGCTGGGACGACAGCCAGACCTGGTGCCCCTCGGTGCTGGAGCAGCTCGACGACTGCTACGCGTTCATGCCCAACGCCATCGAGGCCATGTCCTATACCCGCACCGGCAGCCCCGGCTCGGCGCTGTCGGTGCTGGCCGACCGGGTGCCGGTGGCGGTGGTGACCGACGGCCCGCGCGGGGCGCTGGCGGTGGACCAGACCACCGGTGAGACGGCCGAGGCCGAGGGCGTGGTGCTGGAGGGGGTGGACACCACCGGCGCGGGCGACGTGTTCGGCGCCGCCTTCATCGTGGGCACTCTGGCCGGGTGGCCCCTGGAGCGGCGGCTGCGCTTCGCCAACCTGTGCGCGGCGCTGTCGGTGCAGCACACCGGCGGGTCGCTGTCCGCGCCGGGCTGGGCCGATGTGGCGGCCTGGTGGGGCGGGGTGCGCGGCGGGCCCGCGGGCGAGGGGTACGGGTTCCTGTCGGACCTGGTCCCCATGGAGTGGATGCCCACGGACCACCGCCGCGCCAGCGCCACGATCGGCCTGCGCGCCTGAGGAGGCGCGCAGGCCGACCGGGGGCCGCCGGTCAGGACGAGGAGGGCTCCTCCTCCTCGGCGGCGGCGGAGGAGATCTCCAGCTGGAAGTCGCCGTCGTGCTCCTGGGCGCCGGCCACGACCGCGGCCGTGACGACCTCCTCGGCCTTGGCCGACCGCAGCACCACCGGGTCGCGCCGCAGGTCGCGGACCAGGGCCACGCACAGCAGCAGCAGGATCACCGCGAACGGCGCCGAGACGATGATGGTGAGCGTCTGCAGCCCCGACAGCGCGTCGCTTCCGCCGGCCAGCAGCATCACCGCGGCCACGCCGCCGATCATCAGGCCCCAGAACACGGTGATCGGGCGCTTGGGCTCGATCGCGCCGCGCTGGGACATCGTGCCCATGATGATGGACGCCGAGTCGGCGCCGGTGATGAAGAAGATGCCGATCAGCACCATGACCACCAGCGCGACCGCGCCGAAGGCCGGGAACTGGCGCAACAGGGCGAACAGCTGGGCCTCGGTGCCGCCGGCGCCGGCCAGGTCGGTGCCGTGCATCTGCAGGTACAGCGCGTTGCCGCCCATGATGGCGAACCAGACCAGGCTCAGGGCGCTGGGCACCAGGATGACGCCGCCCACGAACTCGCGGATGGTGCGGCCGCGGCTGATCCGGGCGATGAACATGCCCACGAACGGCGACCAGGAGATCCACCAGGCCCAGTAGAAGACCGTCCAGCCGGACAGCCACTCCTCGGCGCCCTGGGCGGTGTCGGCGGTGCGGCCGGCGTTGGCGAAGAAGTCCTCGAAGTAGGCGGCGATCGAGGTCGGGACCAGGTTGAACACGAACACCGTGGCACCGGTGACCAGCAGGAAGAGCAGGACCCCCATGGCCAGGACCAGGTTGGTGTTGGACAGCCACTGGATGCCCTTGGCCACGCCGGAGGTCGCCGAGACCACGAAGCACAGCAGCAGCACGCCGATGATGCCGATCAGGATCGGGTTGGTGGGCGCGTCGATCCAGCCGATCTGGCGCAGGCCCTCGGCGATCTGCAGGGCGCCCAGGCCCAGCGAGGCGGCGGTGCCGAACAGGGTGGCGAAGAGCGCGAAGACGTCGATGAGCCGCCCGACGGCGCCGTTGGCGTGGCGCTCGCCGATCAGCGGGGTGAACGCGGCGCTGATCAGCTGCCCGCGGCCGCGGCGGAAGGTGCCGTAGGCGATGGCCAGGCCCACCACCGCGTAGGTGGCCCACGGGTGCAGGGTCCAGTGGAACAGGGTGGTGGACATCGCGTGGCCGACGGCGGCGCCGCCGCCCCCGCCCTCGGTCCCGGGCGGCGGGGTCAGGAAGTGCCCGAGCGGCTCGGCGGAGCCGTAGAACACCAGCCCGATGCCCATGCCGGCGCCGAACATCATGGAGATCCAGGAGATCGTGCGGAACTCCGGCTCCTCGTCGTCGCGGCCGAGGCGGATGTTGCCGTAGCGGCTGAAGGCCAGCCACAGCGCGAACACCACGAACACCGACGCGGCGAGGACGAAGCCCCAGCCGCCGTTGTGGATGAGGAACTCCAGCGCGCTTCCCGACAGGGAGCTGAGCGAGTCCTGGTTGACCACTCCCCAGACGAGGAAGGCCACCGACAGCACCGCGGCCACGCCGAACACGATCCGGTCCGTCTTGGGCTTCAGGTCCGCCTGGGAGCGCTCGGGCGGCTCCCAGAGCAGGTCCTCGGTGCTGATCTCCCCTGTGGAGGGGCCGTTGCCGTTGTCAATCGCCACAGTTCATTCCGACGCCCCCGTGTACAGGCGCGCCTCCTCCTCACTCTGACGGCTTCAGGGCAGGCGAACGGGCACCGCCTTCGGGGGAAGGGGCGGTGCTGACGCCGTGTGCCGCCGCCGTCCGCGGGGGTCCCGCGGGGCGCCGGCGGTGGACACCCGTACCAGGTTAGGAGGTGAAAGGTAAATAAACGTCGCTAGGTGTCGTTTGTTACTGATCAGACAATTCTCGGGGGCGTCCCGTCTCGGGGGCGTCCCGGTGTCCGCCCCGCCCGCCGCCCCGTGCCGCAGACCGCGGTCAGCAGGCCTCCGGCCAGGTGCCGTCGATGCGGCGCCCGTGGCCCGGGCGGGTGCGGTCCAGCCACTCCTGGAGGCCGCGCGCGTGCTCCAGCGCCCAGCCCACCTGCTGCTCGTGCAGCTCGGGCAGGGCGAGCGCGGCGACCCCGGGGCGCCGCGCCCCGATCTCCCGGGCCAGGGCCAGGCACGCGGCGGCGTCGCCCTCGGCGGTGTGCGCCCCGTTGAGCTCGACCCCGTAGAAGGCGCACAGGTCGCCGAGGGTGCGGCGCCCCTTGCGGTAGGGGTCGGCGCCGCGGTCGATCACCAGTGGGTCGATGATCGGGCCGACCCGGCCGGCCAGGCGCTCGGCCAGGGAGGGCAGGCCCAGGCGGCGCAGTTCGGTGGAGAGGACCCCCAGGTCGAAGGGGGCGTTGAAGACGGCCAGCCCCCGCCCGGCGGCGAGGTGGCCGGTGAGCGCGTCGGCGATCTCGGGCAGTACCTGCTCGGCGGGCCGGCCCTCGGCGCGGGCGTGCTCGGTGGTGATGCCGTGCACCTGCACCGCCTCCGGCGGGATCTCGCGTGGGCCGGGGTCGACCAGCCAGGTGCGGGCGGTCCCGTCGGGGGCGACCAGCGCCGCCGAGACCAGGAACGCGGTCCGCGGGTCGGGCGAGGAGGTCTCGCAGTCGTACCCGGCGAGGTCGCCGGAGTGCCAGCCCGGGTGGTCGCCGCGCGGCGGGGCCGTGGGCCGGGGTGCGTGCTCGGAGCAGTACACGCGCCAGCGGCCGTCCTCCTTGACCGCCTCGCCCTCCCGGGCGGAGACGGAGGCCCCGCAGGAGGTGCAGGTCCCCGCGTAGTTGTTGCGCATGGTGGGCCTCACTTTCCCCGTGAACGCAGGAAGCGTATCGCCGGGGTACGACGGTTCGTGCAGGTTCGTGCGGGAACGGCGGCCGCTCCCGGGGCGGCCCGGTCGCGGCCCCGGCCGCGGGCCGCCGGAGCCCCCCGGGGACATGGAGGCCCGTGGGGCCGGGTACGCACAAGTAAGCCGAGGGGCTAATCGGGAGGACGAGATGAGCATGGAAGAAGCGCAGCGCCAGCTCGAAGCCGCGATCCACGATTCGCGCGTGGCGTTCGACTGCATCGCCCTCGAAGACCTGGAGCGTGCCCACACCAACGCCATCACGTCACGGGCCGCCGTCGACGCCGCAGAATACGCCATCCGCGTCGAACTCGAACGCCGGGCGGCGGAGAAGAACGGCCGGGAACAGGAGCAGGACCAGGGCCAGAGCTAGCGCCGGCCGGCACCGGAACCAGGCCTCGCCCCGTTCTCCGCCCTGGTCATGGCGGCGGGCGGGCGGAGGCGGCGGGTCGGCCTCTTCCGGCGGTGCTGCCGGGCGATGGGCGTGCAGGCGGTCACCGGAAGGGGCGGCGACGGATCGGCTGGTGCCCCGCTCACGCGTGCTCGCCGGGTGGCAGGTCACCGGTGGCCGGGGTGGAGGAGCGGCGACGGATCGGCAAGTACCCCGCTCGTGGCCGCTTCCCGGCGGCCGGGTCGCTGTTGGTCGAGGTAGAGGGCGGCGACGGATCGACAGGTACCCCGCTCACGGCTGATTGCCGGGTGGCGGGTCGCCGCCGGTCGGT
>NZ_ANAD01000268.1 GCF_000341245.1 Nocardiopsis halophila DSM 44494 | reverse complement strand
CGCGCCCATTCGTCGCTGCTCATCGCCGACACCTCGACGGCCCGCCGCCCGGCAAGCAGGCGTGAGCGGGGTACCATCCTGCGCCGTCGCCGCCCCTCCCCTGCGCCGAAGGGCCCCGCCGCCCGGCAGGCAGGCCGGAGCGGGGCACCGGCCGTTCCGTCGTCGCTGCTCATCGCCGGGACCGCGAGAGGCCCGGCGGCCGACCGACAACACTGGGGAACCGCCCCCGCCTCCTCGTCGCCGCCATTCCCCTGGCACCCCGGCAGCCCGGCACCCGGCAAGCAGCCGTGAGCGGGGCACCGGCTGCGCCGTCGCCGCCCCGCGGGGCGCAGGAGCTCGAGGGCCGGCCGGGGCACCACCCCTGTGGGAAGGGGCGGCTGGTGGGCCCCGGCCGGTCACGTGTCGGCTCGGATCCGCTCAGATCTCGAAGATGCTCACGTCCGAGGCGAGGAGGAGCAGCTCTTCCGGGGCCTCGCCGTCGGCGTAGAGGAGTTGGTGGCGGTCGGCCGGCATCACCGTTTCGGTGAAGCGGACCGCCCGCTCGCCCGCGTAGGTGACGCGTTCCTGGACGAGCAGGGCGACCCCGGGACGCAGGCCGAAGGCGTCGGTCTCGGCGGGGCTGGGCATGCGCGCCCCCACCACGTCCCAGGACCACGCGCGGGGGTACCCCAGTTCGGACAGCACCTGGTCGATGCCCCGGCCGATGCGCTGGGGCGACATCAGCTCGGTGTCCCCCGCGATGCCGTAGGGCATGTGGCTGGTCTGCGACTCCCACAGCACCCCGTCCACGAACCGGTCGCAGCCGCGGACCACGATCAGCCGGTCGCGGGAGGAAGGCGCGCCGTTCCCGCCGTCCACGGGTGCGCCGGGCAGCCCCAGGCGCTTGGCGACCTTCGGCCGGACCTCCTCGATGACGACCTTGATCTCCTCGACAACCGAGTCGTGGCCCTTGGCCCTCAGGTGCGGGGCGTACCCCGTCTCGAAGCGCTCGGAGTCCCGCTCCCCGCGCACCTCGGTGGCCAGGTGGACGATCGGGCTGTACTCGCGCACCTCCGCGCCCCGCCCCGGCAGGATGCTCAGCCGCCCCTCCTCCTGCAGGGCGCGCAGCGCCGAGCGCACCGTCCCCCGGGACACCCCGAAGCGCCGGGCCAGCTCCTCCTCGTGGGGCAGGCGCTCCCCCGGCTGGTAGTCGCCCCGCAGCAGGGCCTGGCGCAGGTGGTCGGCCACGACCGTCCTCTTGGACGCGTTCATCGCTGTTTCGCTCTCCCTGCTCGTCCGCCCGGCGGGTCAGTCCCTCCGGTAGGCCCCGACGTCGTCGATCTCGTACTGGAACCGGGCCCCGTTCCCGGCGAACACCACCCATTCGAGCACGACCGGCCGGGCTTCGGAGTACCCGGTCCGGTACAGCTCCAGGACCGGGACGCCCTGCCCGATCGACAGCTCCTCGCCCTCCTCGGGGGTGGGCATGCGGGTCTGCAGCTCGTCCACGTGCCCCACCTGGGGGTGGCCCAGCCCGGCCAGCACCGCCCCCGCCCCCTCGGGCAGGTCGGCGGGGTGCATCAGCGGGCTGCCCTCGGCGATGTCCATCGGGTAGTAGGAGGTGCGGCGCATGGTGCAGCGGCCGTCCACGTACCCGTAGGTGCGGCGCACCGCCACCCGCTCGCCCTCGGAGATCCGCAGCCGGCTGCCGACCTCGGCCGAGGCGCTCTCGATGAGCAGCTCGGCCACGCGCGCACCGGCCCCGAAGGCCGCGAACTCGATCCCCGAGCCGGTCTGCTGGGCGGTGCGGTTGGCGTAGTAGGTCACCGGAAGCACGTCGTGGACGAAGTGCCCCCGGCCCGGGTGGCTCACCACCAGGCCCTGGTTGCGCAGCATCCCCAGGGCCAGGCGCACGGTGTTGCGCGAGGCCTCGAAGCGCTCTTCCAGCTCCTTCTCCGAGTCCAGCCGGTCCCCCGGAGCGAGCCCGCCGCTCTGGATCTCCCGGCGGAGGATCCGGGCGATCCTCCGATATCTGCTCTCCTCGCGCATGAAGGGTTCCTCGATGGGTATGCAGCCTGTACCAACAAGTCCAAACCGCTATCTTGATCCCACCTCATCCATGGGTGGGACCACCGACGATACTCCGTGGATCGACGCCGATCCCGGCACCGACTCCCCCGCCTTCCACCCCCTGGCGGGCCCGAGACCGGGAAGGAGGGCGCCCCATGGCGGTCCTTCTGGTGGTCGCGGGGCTGGTGGTCACCGGCCTCGCCCTGGGGTTCCTGCTCGCCGTCTCCCTCGGCATCCGCAGCCGCGACCGCAAGGGCGGCTACCGCTCCCTGCGCGACGACCCCGAACAAGGCCCCCTGTCGGCATCCGGCCGCCGCGTGGTCGGACTCGCCTTCCGCGACGGGGCCCGGCCGTCGGCGGGGCTGCGCTAGGGCGCCCCCGCGGCCGCACCCCTGCGGCCGCCCCTCAGTGGTCGTAGATGTTCAGGTCGGTACCGGCGCGCAGCTGGTCGGGGGTCATCTCGCCCTCGAAGTACATGAGCTGGTGGCGGTCGGCCGGCATCAGCGTCTTGGTGANCCCCCCCGGGGGGGGGGAGCCGGTCGTGCACGATCAGCGGGATCCCCGGGCCGATCCCGAACAGCGTGGAGTCCTTCAGCGAGGGCATCTTGGCCCCCACCACGTCCCAGGAGCGGGTCTGGGGGTAGCCCATCTCCGCGAGCAGCGTCCTGGTCCCGCGCTGGATGTCCTCGGGCGTCATCAGCTCGGCACCCTTGTCGGAGTCCAGGGCCAGGCGGCGCGGGTAGTAGGAGAGCTGGCGCTGCCACAGCCGCCCGGCCAGGTAGCGGTCGCACCGGCGGATCACCACGTACCGGTCCTCCTCGCCGGGGCCCAGCTCCAGCAGGTCGGCCACGGGCGGCCCCGCGGCCTCGACGATGACCCGGAGCCGCTGGTTGGGCTCGATGCCCTGCTCGGTGCGCATCCGCCGGACGTAGGCCGCGTAGCGCTCGTCGTCGGCCTCGCCCTCGGCCGAGCTGGCCAGGTGGGTGGTGGGCCGGTAGCGGCGCACAGTGCTGCCGCTGCCCTGCTTGATGTCGATCCTGCCGCGGTTGGTGAGCTCCTGCATCGCGCGGCGCACGGTGTTGCGGGAGGTGCCGTAGAGCTCCATCAGCCGGTCCTCGGTGGGAAGCGGCGCGCCCGGGGCGTAGCGCCCCTGGTCGATGTCCTCCATGAGGTCCTGGGCGATCTCCAGGTGCCGAGGCTCCATTGCGCGCTCCCGTTCGCCGATTCGTACCAATAATTCTACTCAACGGTCTTGACGCAACGTCGCCGAACACCGATGGTGATAATCATAGGAATGAATCCGATGAAGCTGAACAGGAGAGCGCGGAAAAGTCGATCATTCTCCTCCCGGCCGACTCGGCCCGCATTCCTCCCCCGGGGATCGCCCGGGGTCGCGTGGGCCCCGCGGGGCGCACGCGGTTCGAAAGGAGGACGAAAGATGCCCCTGGTCATCGGGATCCTGCTGCTGGTCCTCGTGGTGTTCTTCAGCACCCTGCTCGGGCTGCTGATCGCCGCCTCCATCGGGATCAAGCGCAACGACCGCGGCCGCTACCGCGCGCTGCGCGACGGAGGCGACAACCGGTCGTTCTCCGGCGCCGGCCGCACCCTGTCCGGGCTCTGCTTCCCCGAGAGCCTGGGCGAGGAGACCGCCTACCGCCGCGCCCGCGAGGACGGGCACGCCGGCGACGGCCGCAGCGACCGGACCGGCGCCCTGCTCTGAAGGGCCGTCGGGCCGCGTGCCGCAGCGGCCGCGGACCGTCCCGGGTACCGGCCTCCCCGCGGGGAGGCGCGTGTCCGGCCCGCGCCGGACACGCACGACCGGGAACGGAGCACCGGATAAACCGGGAACAGAGCACCGGGAAATAGGATTCCCACATGTAAATCGGACATCGGGCGACACCAGGTGGACGGAAACGGCGCGGACACCACCGGCCGGCGAAGGGGGCGGACGTGGGAGCGGAAAAGAGCATCACGTCTTGACAACGCACGCGCGCCCCACTGGCACCACCGCCGAGCACCGCTTAACTTCGGCCCCAGCGGACCGGGTGCCCGTCCATTCCTCCACCGGGAGACGGCCGGAACGGAACGGCGCTCACACCCGCCCCAGGTCGCGACCGAGATCGCGGCCTTCTTCCCTCTCCACCCATTTCACACTGTCCTAGACAAGGAACGCGCCGTGAACGGAAACGGCCTGATGCCCGCGCCCTACTCCCCGGAGTGGGTGCTGCTGCCCCAGCCCTACGTGGACGCGGTCGCCGCCGCGCTGACCGGCGGCGGGACCGAGGTGCTCGACCACTGGAACGACCCGATGGACCCCCGCGACGCCACGGTGGTCACCCGCGCCGCCGACGGCGGGCGGCTGCGCTTCGTCTGGGACGAGGAGAGCGGCTGGCGCTTCGGACGGATGGACGCCGACGGCTGGGTCGCCCTCGACCGCACCCGCTACCTGCCGCTGGGCCTGCTCCCCGCGCCCGGGGCGGTGGCCCGCGCGGTGCGCGCGGTCATCGCCGGGACCGAGCCGGGCACCGCCGAGCGCCCGGTGCACCGGTCCTTCCGGGACTACGGGGACGGCCTGGACGCCCGCCTGGCCGCCTACCGCGCCCGGGTGTGAGGCCCGCGGCCCCTCCCCGGTGCGGGCGCGCGGGGCGCCGGCGGCGGGAGGGGCCGCGGAAGGGGCGTCGCGGACGGCGGCTCAGTCCAGCGCCGCGAGCAGGTCGGCCACCAGGTCGTCGCCGGACTCGATGCCGACCGAGAGCCGCACCAGGTCGCCCGGCACCTCCAGCGGGGAACCGGCCGTCGAGGCGTGCGTCATCCGCGCCGGGTGCTCGATGAGCGACTCCACCCCGCCCAGCGACTCGCCCAGGGTGAACACCTGGGTGCGCTCGCACACCCGCAGCGCGGCCTTCTCCCCGTCGCGCAGCCGGAAGGAGAGCATCCCGCCGAAGGCGCGCATCTGCCGGGCCGCGACCTTGTGCCCGGGGTGCTCGGCCAGGCCCGGGTAGATCACCTCGGACACCCCCGGGTGGTGGAGCAGCGCCTCGGCGACCCGCTCGGCGTTGGCGCAGTGCCGGTCCATGCGCACGCCCAGCGTCTTGGCCCCGCGCAGGGCGAGCCAGGCGTCGAAGGGCCCGGCGACCGCGCCCATGGTGTTCTGGTGGAAGGCCAGGCGCTCGCCCAGCTCCGGGTCGGCGACCACCAGCGCGCCGCCGACCACGTCGGAGTGGCCGCCCAGGTACTTGGTGGTCGAGTGCACCACCACGTCGGCGCCCAGGGCCAGCGGCCGCTGCAGGTAGGGCGAGGCGAAGGTGTTGTCCACCACGAACAGCGCGCCGGCGTCGTGCGCGATCCCGGCCAGGGCCTCGATGTCGGTGATGTTGAGCAGCGGGTTGGTCGGCGTCTCGGTCCAGATCGCCACGGTCTCCGGCCGGATCGCGGCCCGCACCGCCTCGGGGTCGGTCTGCGGCACCGCCTCCCAGGCCACCCCCCAGCGCTCCAGCACCTTGGAGAAGAGCCGGAAGGTGCCGCCGTAGGCGTCGCCGGGGATGATCACGTGGTCGCCCGGGCCAGCGACGGTGCGCAGCAGGGTGTCCTCGGCCGCCATGCCCGAGGCGAAGGCCAGGCCCCGCGCGCCGGACTCGAGCGCGGCCAGGCACTCCTCCAGCGCCTTGCGGGTGGGGTTGGCGGTGCGCGAGTACTCGTAGCCGCCGCGCAGCCCGCCCACGCCGTCCTGGGCGTAGGTGCTGGTCTGGTAGATGGGGACGACGACCGCACCGGTCTCGGTGTCGGCCTCCTGACCGGCGTGGATCGCCAGCGTCTCAAACCCGTCGAACGTCATGGGCCCACACTAGTCCGCACGGCCCCGCGCGGCCCTACTCCTCGGCCGGGGCGGTGCCGGAGCAGCCGCGGCGGGCCGGGTGGGCGCCGCTCTGCTCGGCCGGGCGCAGCGGCGGGGTCCAGCCCGCCTCCTCCTCGAAACGGCGCACCACCTTGCCCGGCACCCCGGCGATCACGCTGTGGTCGGCGTAGGAGCCGGGCCGCACCACGGTGCCGGCCGCCACCACGCAGTTGCGGCCCAGCCGCGCGCCGGGCAGCACCACCGCGTTGGCGCCGATCCAGGTGCCCGAGCCGATCCGCACCGGGGCGTCCTGGGGCCACTGCAGCCCGACCGGGGTGTGCGGGTCGCTGTACACGTGGTTCTGGTCGGTGATGTAGACGTAGGGGCCGGTGAACACGTGGTCGCCGATCTCGACGGAGCAGTGCGCCACCACGTGCGAGCCGCGCCCGATGGTGCAGCCGTCGCCGATCCGCAGCAGCGGTTCGGGCCCCAGCTCCATGCCGGGCAGCATGCCCGCGGTCAGGGTGATGTCGGCGCCGATGAGGGTGTGCGCTCCCAGAGTGATCCAGGGCTCGCCGAAGACGGTGGCGGTGGGGAAGGCGATCGAGGTGCCCGGCCCGTAGGCGGCGAACCGGCGGGCCGCGCGGGTGCCCGCGCGCACGTCGGCGTGGCGGCGGGCCCAGGACCACAGCCCGCGCGCGACCCAGGACATCAGCCGTGCCACCTGCAGCCTCGAATCTACCGACGGGTAATGACGTGGTGCACTGTAATAGGCGCCCGCCGGTCCGGTGCGTGCGGCCCCCGCCCTGCGGGGACCGCACCGTCCCGCGCCCGGGTCAGCCGGCCATGTGGGCCAGCAGGTCCTGGCGGGTGAGCACCCCGGCCGGCTTGCCGTCGCGCAGCACCACCAGCGCGCCGGCGCCGCGCAGCAGCTCCACGCACCGGCTGACCGGCTCGCCGCCGCCGACCACCGGCAGCGGCGCGCTCATGTGGTCGGCGACCGTGTCCTGCAGGCGCGCCCGCGAGGCGAACAGCGCGTCCAGCACGTCGCGCTCGGCGATGGAGCCGACCACCTCGGCCGCCATGACCGGCGGCTCCTCCTTCATCACCGGGAGCTGGCTCACCCCGTACTCGCGCATGACGTCGACCGCCGTGCCCACCGTCTCGTGCGGGTGGACGTGCACGAACTCGGGCAGCGTGGGCCCCTTCCCGGCGAGCACGTCCCCGGCGGTGGGCTCCTCGGTCTGGGCGGACAGGAAGCCGTAGTCGGCCATCCACTCGTCGTTGAAGATCTTGCCCAGGTACCCGCGGCCGCCGTCGGGCAGCAGCACCACGATCACGTCGTCGGGGGAGGCCGTGGCGGCCACCCGCAGCGCCGCCTCCACCGCCGTGCCGCAGGAGCCGCCCACCAGCAGCGTCTCCTCCTTGGCCAGGCGGCGCGTCATGAGGAAGGAGTCCTTGTCGCTGACCGCGACGACGTCGTCGCAGATCTGCGGGTCGTAGGTCTCGGGCCAGATGTCCTCGCCGACGCCCTCCACCAGGTAGGGCCGGCCGCTGCCGCCGGAGTAGACCGAGCCCTCCGGGTCGGCGCCGATGACCTTGACCCGCCCCTCCGAGACCTCCTTGAGGTAGCGCCCGGCGCCGGTGATGGTGCCGCCGGTGCCGATCCCGGCCACGAAGTGGGTGATGCGCCCCTCGGTCTGCTCCCAGACCTCCGGGCCGGTGGAGCGGTAGTGCGACTCGGGGTTGTTCCGGTTGGCGTACTGGTCCGGCTTCCAGGCCCCCGGGATGGACTCGGCCAGGCGGTCCGAGACCGAGTAGTAGGAATCGGGGTGGTCGGGGGCGACCGTGGTCGGGCACACCACCACCTCGGCGCCGTAGGCCCGCAGGACGGCGAGCTTGTCGTTGCCCACCTTGTCGGGGCAGACGAACACGCAGCGGTACCCGCGCTGGGCGGCGACGATCGCCAGCCCCACCCCGGTGTTGCCGGAGGTCGGCTCGACGATGGTGCCGCCGGGACCGATCAGGCCGTCCTTCTCGGCCTGCTCGATCATCCGGAGCGCGATGCGGTCCTTCACGGATCCGCCGGGGTTGAAGTACTCCACCTTGGCCAGCACGGTCGGCGCCAGGCCTTCGGTCACCTTGTTCAGCCGCAGCAGCGGGGTGTCTCCGACGAGATCGATCAACGACTGGTGCACCCGCATCGGGGCTCCCCTTCTGAACGCCATTGTCCGGGATCGGCGCCCCTGGTGGGGGCCCTCTCCCCTGGTGGCACCGACACTACAAGGGCGCCGCGGTCCCCGCCCGGGTCCGGGCGGGCCGGTACCGGTGCGTACGGCGGGCGCGCGGGGGGCATCCTCTAAGCGGACGCACGGGGGCCGACATGCGCGAACCGGCAGGAGGAGGGGGCCATGCTGCGCGCCGCACGGGCCAGGAGGATCGCGACCGCCACCGCGTTCGGCGGGGGCGGGCTCACCCTGCTCGGGGCGGGCACCATGGCGCTGCTGTACCTGCAGGCGCGCCTGGCCCACCGGGCCATCGGGTTCACCTCGTGGACGCCCCCGGAGGTGGAGGGCGTCTACGGCCGCGGCGCGGGGCCGCCGGTCTCCTTCGCCGTCATGGGCGACTCCACCGCCGCAGGGTTCGCGCTGACCGAGGGGCCGCAGACCCCCGGCGCGCTGCTGGCCGCCGGGATCGCCGAGGTCGCCGGGCGGCCGGTGCGGCTGCGCAGCACCGCCAAGGTCGGCGCCACCTCGGCCGACCTGGTGCGCCAGGCCGGGCTGCTGGAGGGCGAGGTGCCCGACCTGGCGGTGGTGTTCATCGGCGCCAACGACGTCATCCACCGGGTGCGCCCCGCCGACGCCGTGCACCACCTGCAGAGCGTGGTGCGCGCCCTGCACGCCGGCGGCACCGCGGTGGTCGTGGCCACCTGCCCCGACCTGGGCAGTGTGCGCCCGATCGGGCAGCCCCTGCGAACCGTCGCCCGGCGCGCCTCGCGCCAGCTGGCCGCCGCCCAGACCATCGCGGTGGTGGAGGAGGGCGGGCGCACGGTCTCGCTGACCGACCTGCTCGCCGACGACTTCGTCGCCCGCCCCGACGAGCTCTTCGGGCCGGACCGGTTCCACCCCTCCGCGCGCGGGTACGCCCATGCGGCGATCGCGGTCCTGCCCTCGGCGTGCGCCGCGCTGGGGCTGCTGCCCGAGCTGGAGGTGCCACTGGACCGGCGCGCCGGCGAAGGCGTCCTGCCGGTGGACCGGGCCGCGGTCGAGGCCGCCGAGGAGGCGGGCACCGAGGTCACCGGCGTGCGGGTGGCCGGGCGCGAGCGCGGCCCGCGGGGCCGGTGGGCGGCCCTGCTGCACCGGGCGGCCCGGGAGCGCCCGCAGGAACAGGAGGGCGGTGGGCCCCCGGAGCAGGGCGGCGGAGCGCAGGACGCCGCGCACTCGCGCGCCTGAGCGCGCCCGCGGGCGCGCACATCCGGCACCCCGGCGCTCGGCGTCCGGCGGCCGACAGGTTAACTTGCTGGTAATAACGGGATCTACCACCGCAGACCCGCAGAACGTACGGACCATCGCGAGAAGGGCCGCGAGCATGCCTGAAGCCGTCATCGTCGCGACCGCGCGCTCCCCCATCGGGCGCGCCTTCAAGGGGTCTCTGAAGGACCTGAGGCCCGACGACATCACCGCGCAGATCATCACGGCGGCGCTGGCCAAGGTGCCGCAGCTGGACCCGAAGGACATCGACGACCTGCTGCTGGGCTGCGGTCTGCCCGGCGGCGAGCAGGGCCACAACCTGGCCCGCGTGGTCGCGGTGCAGCTCGGCTGGGACACGGTGCCCGGCGCCACCCTGACCCGGTACTGCTCCTCCAGCCTGCAGACGACCCGGATGGCCTACCACGCCATCAAGGCCGGGGAGGGCGACGTGTTCGTCTCGGCCGGGGTGGAGATGGTCAGCCGGTACGCCAAGGGCAACAGCGACACCCTGCCCGACACCAAGAACCCGCTCTTCGCCGGCGCCGAGGAGCGCACGGCCCGCCGCGCCGAGGGCGGCGCCGACACCTGGAGCGACCCGCGCGAGGACGGGGAGCTGCCGGACGTCTACATCACCATGGGCCAGACCGCCGAGAACGTCGCCCAGATGCGCGGCATCTCCCGGGAGCGCCAGGACGAGTTCGGGGTGCGCTCGCAGAACCGCGCCGAGCAGGCGATCGAGAACGGGTTCTGGTCCCGGGAGATCAGCCCGGTCACGCTGCCCGACGGCTCGGTCGCCGACACCGACGACGGCCCCCGGCCGGGCACGACCTACGAGAAGGTCTCCGAGCTCAAGCCGGTCTTCCGGCCGGACGGCACGGTCACCGCCGGCAACTGCTGCCCGCTCAACGACGGCGCCGCCGCCGTGGTGATCATGAGCGACGCCAAGGCGGCGCAGCTCGGCCTGACCCCGCTGGCGCGGATCGTGTCCACCGGGGTGAGCGCGCTGTCCCCGGAGATCATGGGGCTGGGCCCGGTGGAGGCCTCCCGGCAGGCGCTGGCCCGGGCCAACATGACCATCTCCGACATCGACCTGGTCGAGATCAACGAGGCCTTCGCCGCGCAGGTGCTGCCCTCCGCCGACGACCTGGGCATCGACATCGAGAGCCAGCTCAACGTCAACGGCGGGGCGATCGCCGTGGGCCACCCCTTCGGCATGACCGGTGCGCGCATCACCGGCACGCTGCTCAACGGGCTGAGCTTCCACGACAAGACCTTCGGCCTGGAGACCATGTGCGTGGGCGGCGGCCAGGGCATGGCGGCCGTCTTCGAGCGGCTGAGCTGACCCCGCTCCGAGGATGCGGAGGAATCGGGGCGTCCCGGGCCATCGGGGCGCCCCGGTGGGCGAAACCGAAGGTAAAACCCGGTCACCAGGGCTTGTCCGAGCCTTCATCCTGATGCAAGGTCGCTGGTAAGTGCCGCTCATCATCGGAGGTGCCACCCATGGCGGTGACCCACTCGCCGGAGATCCACGCCCAGCTGCTCGCCCGCATCCCGTCCGTTACCGGCCGCGAACTCCCCGAGTGGTTCGAGACCCTCGACAAAGGTCCGTCACTGACCCGCTGCTCCGAGCGCAGCGCGTGGCTCGCCGACGAGTACGCGCTCAGCCGCGGGTACGCGCACGCCATCGTGCAGGAGTACATGCGCCGGCACCGGAGCCACCAGCCCATTCCGCGGCAGCGTTCCTAAAGGCGTCCCCGGCGCAGGAAAGGCGCCGCTCCCCGTTCGGGGTGCGGCGCCTTTCCCGTGAGGCGGGTGCCCGTGAGGCGGGTGCCCGTGCGGCCGGTGCGGGCCGGACCGGTGGACCGGTTATTCGGCGAACATCGACTTCAGGATCCAGATCAGGCGCAGGATCTCGATGTAGAGCCAGACCAGGGTCACGGTCAGGCCGAAGGCGAGCTGCCAGGAGAACTTCTCCGGCAGGCCCATCTCCAGGGCGTCGTCGACGTTCTTGAACTCGATCGCCAGGACCGCGGCGGCCAGCACGACCGCGACCGCGCTGACGAGCAGGCCCAGCGGGCTGGCGGCGCGCAGCCCCAGGCCGCCGTCGATGAAGAAGCTCAGCAGGAAGTTGGCCAGGATCAGCACGAAGAAGCCGATGGCCGCGGCCGAGACCACCTTGACGAAGGTGTTGGTGACCCGGATGACCTTGAACTTGTACAGGGCCAGCATGGTCCCGGCGACGAAGAGGGTGCCGAAGATCGCCGGCACCGCGAGCGAGCCGGTGGTGGAGTCGGCCACCCCGGTCCTCACGAGCTGGGCTTCGAGGATGAAGCTGAACCCGCCGACGAACAGGCCCTCAAGGGCGGCGTAGGTGAGGATCAGGGCCGGGTTGGTGGAGCCCTTGAACGCGATGACCAGGCCCAGGATCAGGCCGCCGATGGCACCGACGAAGGTGAGGGTCATCGCCAGGCCGGCGCCCGACTCCCCGCCCATCCAGCCGATGAAGTAGTTGATGACCGCCGTGACGAGGACCATGCCGAGCGTCAGGCCGGTCTTGACGACCACGTCGTCGATGGTCAGCCGTCCCTGGGCGGGCGCCATGGGGGGCTGGCCGGAGGCCCCCGGCTGGGGGTAGCCGTAGGCGTCCTGCCCGTACCCCGGCTGGGGCTGTCCGGGCTGTGCGTAGCCGGGCTGGCCGTAGGGCTGCTGATAGCCGTAGGCCTGTCCGCCGTACCCGCCGCCCTGACCGGACTGCATCGCCCGCTTCAGGACGGGATTGGAACTCCTCATCCGCATGTCTGTGCAAGCCTTTCCAGGGCCGTGGGTCTACTGCCTTCAACGTAACGTGCGGCCTCCTCACCGGGTTCCCCGGCATCCATCACGTCTCGGACTCGTTCGGCTCCATAGGGCCCCGGAGGCGGCGCCCGGGAGGTGTCCCGGCGGCCCTCCGCCTTGACAGGAACGGGGCGCGGCCCCCATGCTCGGCGCCATGACCACAGACCCCCGCCTCCTCCGGACGCTTCGTCCGAGTCGACGCGACCGCGGCGCCCGCCGCCGTGGGGCCGCCGGGGTGATCCTCCTCCGCGGCCGCCTGGGGTCTCCTCCTTTCTCCGCCTAGGCCGGCGCTCCGTCGCGCGCTTATGCGCGTCCACCGCGCCGCCTCGGGCGACCGCCTGGACGACCGGACGTGTTCCGCGTCCCGCTCCGCGCCCGTCGCCCCGCCTCACCCGGCCTGTCGCGCTCGTTCCCTGAGCACTCCCCTCTCCGTGTCTCCCTGACGACCCCGTCCTAGCCGCCGTTCCGGCGCGGACCCGCCTGGGCCCTGAGCCCGTCGCGGCCCGCTCCCGCATGCCCCCGGCAGGACGGACCCGCGTTCGGCCACCCGACGACCATCACTCACGGCAGTCCCAGTGCGACGCTTCGTCGCCCCGTCTCCCGTCCGACCCCGACCCGGTGATCCGTGAGGCGATCCCCGATCGGCGCCCCCGGAGCCAGTACCCCGAAAAGCCAGTAGCCCCGAAAGAAGAACCGAGAAGAGAGGTACGGACCGTATGACCGTCACCGAGAACCCGACCGCCGCGCTGCGCGAGGCGCGCACCGTCGACGACGCCGTCGTGGAGGGGCCGCGCTCCCTGCGCCGCCTCGCCGACACCCAGGAGTCCGCGCCGTACCGCCTGCTCGACGTCCGTCCCCTGGGGCCGGTCATCGGTGCCGAGCTGCACGGCGTGGACCTGCGCGAGGAGATCAGCGAAGAGCTGCGCGCCGAGATCCACCGCGCGCTGCTGGAGTTCAAGGTGGTCTTCTTCCGCGACCAGCCGATCACCTCCGAGCGGCAGCAGGAGATCGCCCGCATGTGGGGCGACCTGGAGACCAACCCCTTCATCGACCAGGGCGACGACGCGGTGATCGCACGCTTCGCCAAGGGCGAGATGCCGCCGAGCTACGAGAACGTCTGGCACACCGACGTGACGTGGCGGCGCGAGCCGGCCCTGGGGGCGATCCTGCGCCTGGTCGAGGTTCCGCCGCAGGGCGGGGACACGATGTGGGCGGACATGGCCGCCGCCTACGACAACCTCCCTGAGGAGGTCAAGGCCCGCATCGACGGGGCCGTCGCCGAGCACGACGTGATCCCGGGCTTCGCGCGCTTCCTGGACCGCGAGCGCCTGCTGGAGTGGCAGGACCGCTTCCCGCCGGTGCACCACCCCGTGGTGCGCACCCACCCCGAGACCGGCCGCAAGACGCTGTTCGTGAACGTCTCCTTCACCACCCGCATCCTGGGCATGGAGCGCGAGGAGAGCGACGCGCTGCTGCGCTACCTCTTCCAGCAGGCGCACGTGCCCGAGTACCAGGTGCGGTTCCGGTGGGAGAAGAACTCGATCGCGTTCTGGGACAACCGCGCCACCCAGCACTACGCGGTCAACGACTACCACCCCCACCCGCGCGTCGCCGAGCGCGTCGCCATCGTGGGCGACCGCCCGTACTGAGGACGACTGAGGACGCCCGCCGGCCCCGGCCCGCACCGTGCGGGCCGGGGTCCGCTTCCTCCGAGGCGATCTCGGGGAAGTCGGCCTTATGAGGGAGCTCTTAAGGCCGACTTCCCCGAGATCGACAACGAAGGGGCTCTCAGGCCGGGGCCAGGGATCCGCGGCGTGCGCGGGTACCCGCCAAGGGCAGGGCCCGGCGGACCGAGTCGGCGGAGGCGGCGAGCAGCGGCATCCGGACGGCCGGGCAGGGGATGCGCCCCTGGGCCTGCAGGACGCCCTTGATCACCGTCGGGTTCGGCTCGGCGAAAAGCGCGGCGGACAGCCGGGACAGTTCGGCGCCCAGCCTTCGGGCGGGCCCGCCGGCGCCGCTGCGCCATAGGGAGACCAGTTCGGCGAAGTCGGCGGTGCGCAGGTTGGACGAGGCGGCGATCGCGCCGTGGGCGCCGGCCGCGAGGAGCGGCGAGAGGACGGCGTCGTCGCCGCCGAGCACGGAGAAGCCCTCCGGCGGGTCGGCGAGCAGCTCGACCGCTGCCGCGTCGATCGCGCCGGTCGCGTGCTTGACCCCGACGACCCTGGGGAGGCGGCCGAGAGCGGCGAGCGTCTCGGGGGTGAGGGCCTGCCCGGTCCGGTAGGGGATGTCGTACACGATCAGCGGAAGGCCGCCCTGATCGGACAGCGCGCTGAAGTGCGCCAGCGTGCCCGCCTGGCCGGGCCGGATGTAGGGCGGGGCGGGGACCAGCGCCGCGGCCGCGTCGCCGGCGGCCGCCAGCTCGCGCAGCGTCTCGACGGCGGACGCGGTGTCATTGGTGCCGACCCCGACGATCAGCGGGGCGCCGTGCTCCCGGCAGGCCGCTGCGCACACGCGCACGACGGTCCGCTTCTCCTCCGCGGTCAGCGTGGCCGCCTCCGCGGTGGTGCCGAGCGCGACGAGCCCGGAGGCGCCGGCCGACAGCGCCTCGTCGGCGAGGCGGGCCAGCGCGTCGGGGGCCAGGCGCAGGTCGTCGGTGAACGGGGTCACCAACGGGACGTACAGGCCGGTGAAGATCGGATCGGGCGTCATGGCTCCCAGCCTGCCCCCACCGACCCTGTAGGTCCATTTCTGATTTCTACCAGAACACCTAAGCTGAACTTATGCTTGATGTTCGCCGCCTCCACCTGCTCCGCGAGCTGGACCGCCGGGGCACGATCACGGCCGTGGCCGAGGCGCTGACCTTCACCGCGTCCGCCGTCTCCCAGCAGCTGAGCGCGCTGGAGCGCGAGGCGGGCGTGGCCCTGCTGGAGCGCAGCGGCAGGCGCGTGGTCCTCACCCCCGCGGGCCGGACCCTGGTCGCCCACGCCGACGCCGTGCTGGAGCGCCTGGAGCTGGCCGCCGCCGAGCTCGCCGGCGCCCGGGAGGGCATCGGCGGGTCACTGCGCATCGGGACCTTCCCCTCCGGCGGGCACACCATCGTCCCCGCCGCCCTGGCCGAGCTGGCCCGGAGGCACCCCGGGCTGGAGCCGATGCTCCAGGAGATCGACTCGGCGCGGGTCTCCGACGCCCTGCGCGCCGGCGACCTCGACGTGGCGCTCGTGCACGACTACGACTTCGTCCCCGCGCCGCCGGACGCCACGGTCGAGGAGGTCTCCCTGCTGGAGGAGCCGATGTACCTGGCCACGGGTGCCGCAGGCGGGGCCGCCGCGGTGGGGGCCTCCGGGGACGGCACCCTGGCGGAGCTGCTCGGCCCCTGCTCCGAGGCCCCGTGGATCACCGCGCGGGACGGCACGACCGGCCACGCGATGGTCGTGCGCGCCTGCCAGGCGGCCGGGTTCCAGCCGAGGATCCGCCACCAGGTCAACGACTTCCGCACGGTGCTGTCCCTGGCCGCCATCGGGCAGGGGGTGGGGTTCGTCCCCGAGACCGCCACCGCCCCGCCCGCCGAGGGCGTGGTGCTGACCGCGCTACCGCTGTTCCGCCGCTCGAAGGTGGCCTTCCGCGCGGGCGGCGGTGCGCACCCGGCGATCGCCGCGTTCGTGGCCGCGGCGGGGGCGGCGGTGGGCGGACCGCGTTGTTGATCTCGGGGAAGTCGGCCTTGTACCGGCCGGTATAACCCCGACTTACCCGAGATCACCAAAGGAGGAGGGGGGTGCCGCCCGGGTCCGGGTGTCCGCGGGATCGGCCGCGGAGCCGGGCCCGGGGGCGGGCCGCGGCGGGGTCAGCCGCGGGTGATCAGGGAGCGGGCGAAGAACACCATGTTGGCCGGGCGCTCGGCCAGGCGGCGCATGAAGTAGCCGTACCACTCGTCGCCGTAGGGGACGTAGACGCGCATGCGCTTGCCCTCGGCGGCCAGGCGCACCTGCTCGTTGTCGCGGATGCCGTAGAGCATCTGGTGCTCGTACTCGTCCTCCGAGCGGCCCGCGGTGGCCGCGAGCTTCTGGGCGATCGCCACCATGCGCGGGTCGTGTGAGGCCACCATCGGGTAGCCCTCGCCCGCCATGAGGATCTTCAGGCAGCGCACGTAGGCCCGGTCCACCTCGGCCTTGTCCTTGTAGGCGACCGAGGCGGGCTCGTCGTAGGCGCCCTTGCACAGCCGCACCCGCGAGCCCTCCCCGCTCAGGTCGCGGCAGTCGGCCTCGGTGCGGTGCAGGTAGGCCTGGAGCACGGCGCCCACCCAGGGGAAGTCCACCCGCAGCTGGCGCAGGATGGACAGGGTGGAGTCGACCGTGGTGTGGTCCTCCATGTCCAGGGTGACGGTGGTGCCCGCCTCCTGGGCCGCCCGGCAGATCTCGCGGGCGTTGTCCAGCGCGATCTTCTCGCCGTCGGCCGGCAGGAACTGCCCCACGGCCGACAGTTTCACCGACACCTCGGCCCGGCCGGCCAGGCCCGCCTCGCCCAGCGCGGCCAGCAGCCGGGTGTAGGCGTCCACCGTGTCCTGGGCCTGCTCGGCGTCGGTGGTGTCCTCCCCCAGGTGGTCCAGGGTGACGTAGCGGTCCCGGGTGAGCTCGGCGACCTTGGGGAGCGCCTGCTCCTGGGTGGACCCGGCGACGAACCGGTCCACCAGCCCCCGGGTCACGGGGGCGCGCTCGACGAGCCGGCGGCACGCGGTGGAGCGCGCCGCGGCCAGCAGTGGCGTACGAAGCATGGATGACCTCGCATTTCCTTCCCAGGGCGGGTGCGGCCGGGCCCCGAGCGGGGCCCGGCCGCACGCTGCGCCGCGGGACCGACGTGGTGGTGACCGCCCCGGGCGCCGCCCGGGGCCGGGGGGTGAGCCCGGGCCGATCAGCCCTGGTGCGGGTGGGCGGAGGTCTTCGGCGGAACGAAGGTCTCCTTGATGGAGCGCGGGCTGGCCCAGCGCGCCAGGTTCTGCGCGGAGCCGGCCTTGTCGTTGGTCCCGGAGGCGCGGGCGCCGCCGAAGGGCTGCTGGCCCACGACCGAGCCGGTCGGCTTGTCGTTGACGTAGAAGTTGCCGGCGGTGAACCGCAGGGCCTGGTGGGCCTTCTGCACCGCGGCGCGGTCGTCGGCGATGACGGCGCCGGTCAGGGCGTAGTCCGAGCCCTCGTCGACGACCTTGAGGATGCGGTCGTAGTCGCCGTCCTCGTAGACGTGCACCGCCACGAAGGGGCCGAAGTACTCGGTGCGGAAGACGTCGTTGGCCGGGTCGGTGCCCTCGACGATGGTGGGGCGCACGAAGTAGCCCTCGGAGTCGTCGGCGGTGCCGCCGGCCAGGACCGTCAGGGTCGGGTCGGCCTTGACCCGCTCCAGCACGCCGGAGAGGCGGTCGAAGGAGCGGCGGTCGATGACCGCGCCCATGAAGTTGCTCAGGTCGGTGACGTCGCCCATGGACAGGGCCTCGGTCTCGGCGACCAGGTCGTCGCGCATGCGCTCCCAGACCGAGCGGGCGACGAAGGCGCGCGAGGCGGCCGAGCACTTCTGGCCCTGGAACTCGAAGGCGCCGCGGACGATTGCGGTACGGACCGTGTCCGGGTTCGCCGAGGAGTGGGCGACGATGAAGTCCTTGCCGCCGGTCTCGCCGACGATGCGCGGGTAGGACCGGTAGTTGGCGATGTTCTCGCCGACCGAGCGCCACAGGTGCTGGAAGGTGGCGGTGGAGCCGGTGAAGTGGATGCCGGCCAGCTCGGGGTCGGCCAGCGCGACGTCGGAGACGGCCAGGCCGTCGCCGGTGACCATGTTGATGACGCCGGGGGGCATGCCCGCCTCCTCCAGCAGCCGCATGGTCAGGTCCGCGGCGAACTGCTGGGTGGGCGAGGGCTTCCAGACCACGACGTTGCCCATCAGCGCCGGGGCGGTGGGCAGGTTGCCGGCGATGGCGGTGAAGTTGAAGGGCGTGATCGCGTAGACGAAGCCCTCCAGCGGCCGCTGCTCCAGGCGGTTCCACTGGCCGGCCGGGCTGTAGGGCTGCTGCTCCATCAGCTGGCGGGCGTAGGCGACGTTGAACCGCCAGAAGTCGATGAGCTCGCAGGCGGCGTCGATCTCGGCCTGGATCGCGGTCTTGGACTGGCCGAGCATGGTGGCCGCGTTGACCGTCTGGCGCCAGGGGCCGGCGAGCAGGTCGGCGGCGCGCAGGATGATCGCGGCGCGCTCGTCGAAGGGCATGTTCCGCCAGTCCTCGGCGGCGCCCTTGGCGGCGGCGACCGCGGCGCGGGCGTCGTCGTGGGTGGCGTTGCCCATGGTGCCCAGCACGGCGGAGTGGCGGTGCGGCTGGACCGCGTCGATGCGCTGCCCGCCGCCCATCCGGCGNCCCGCCCCCCCCCGCCGATGGTCATCGGCAGCTCGACCGGCTCCTTGCCCAGCTCGGACAGGCGGGTCTCCAGCTCGGCCCGCTCGGGGCTGCCGGGTGCGTAGGTCAGCACGGGCTCATTGGCCGGCACGGGGACGTTCGTCACCGCATCCATGGGCACCTCCGTCGGGACGGCGTCGTCATCTCCATCGAACCGGTCAAACGTAAGCGAACCAGACATGATCCGGCGTTGTGGGCGCGGCCACTTTTTGTCGCGCGGGCTTGGCCGATACGACAAACTGAAAGGGCCATGGACTTCACCGATCCCGGAACACCCCAGCAGCCCCATATAACACAGAACCCTGACGAAGGGAACGAAACACCTGGTGTGCCGCTCCGCCAGCTCCTGCTGGCGGTCGGCGACCCGCTGGTCGACGTGCTCGCCGCCCCCGCCGGGCTGGATGTGCGAGTGGACAATGTCATCATCGCCGATCCCGAAGACGAGGTGGACGCCTTCACCGGCGACCTGGTCCTGCTGATCGGGGCCCGCGGAGCGGCCGCCCGGCAGCTGGTGCGGGCCGCCGCGCGGCGCGGCGCCGCCGGGGTGGCGGTCAAGGTCAACGCCGCCGCCCGGGCCCAGGCCGAGGAGCCCAGCTACCCGCCGCCGCAGGGGTGGGGCGCGCCCGCACCGGCCCGCCCCGCCGCCGACGAGGTGGGCCTGCTGCGCACCGCCGCCCGCGAGGCGGGGGTGGCGCTGCTGGCGGTCCGCCCCGACGTGCGCTGGGACCAGCTGCAGGCGCTGTGCCGCAGCGTGGTCGACGACGCCCGGCTCACCGGCGAGACCGACCTGGGCGAGTCGGCCGGGGACCTGTTCTCGCTGGCCCAGACGCTCGCCGCGCTCACCGGCGGGATGGTGGCGATCGAGGACGCCGCCAGCCGGGTGCTGGCCTACTCCAGCGGCGAGGAGGTCGACGAGCTGCGCCGGCTCAGCGTGCTCGGCCGGCAGGGCCCCGAGCAGTACCTGGCGCTGCTGCGCGAGTGGGGGGTCTTCTCCCGGCTGCGGGCCGGCGACGAGGTGGTGCACGTGGCCGAGCACCCCGAGCTGGGCATCCGCCCCCGCATGGCGGTGGGGGTGCACGCCGGGGACCAGCCGCTGGGCACGATCTGGGTGCAGAAGGGCGCCCACCCCTTCGCCGAGGGCGCCGAGGAGGCGCTGCTGGGCGCGGCCCGCATCACCGCGCTGCACATGCTGCGCCACCGCACCGAGGTGACCGCGGGGCTGCGGCTGCGCGAGGACCTGCTGGCCGGGCTCCTGGAGGGGCGGATCGAGGCGGCGGCGCTCTCGGACTCGGTGGAGGTCTCGCCCGAGCGGCCGGCGCTGGTGGCCGCCTTCTCGCTGGGCGCGGGCGGCCGGCGGGAGGAGCGCAACCGCTCCGGCCTGGAGCTGCAGCGCCGCCGGATGGCCGACCTGATCGCCGTGCACACCGCCGCCTACCGCAAGAACGCCCTGGTCACGGTGTTGGGCGGGCGGATCTACGTGCTGGTGCCCGACGTGGGGGCGCGCTCGGCCGAGGCCTCGGTGCTGGCGCTGGCCCGCAAGTCGGTGGAGGCGGCGCGCGGCCTGATCGGCTCGGGCGTACAGGCGGCGGTGGGATCGACGGTGGACGCGCCCGACGCGGTTCCGCTCTCCCGGCAGGAGGCCGACCGGGTGCTCGACGCCATGTCCCGCGACCTGGAGAGCGACGTGGCCACCATCGGCGACGTGCGGGCACGGGTGCTGGTCAGCGAGACGCTGGCGCACCTGCGCGCCACCCCGGGCCTGCGCGACCCCCGGGTGGAGGCGCTCATCCGGCACGACGCCCAGAGCGACTCGGACCTGGTGCGCTCGCTGCTGGCCTACCTGGAGGCGTTCGGGGACGTGCGGGCCGCCGCCGAGCGGCTGCACATCCACCCCAACACGCTGCGCTACCGGGTGCGCCGGGCCGAGGCCGTCAGCGGGATCGACCTGGGCGACCCCGACCAGCGGCTCTTCACCCACCTGCAGCTCCTGATGGAGCGCGAGCGGTGAGCCGCTGGGAGGCCCAGTGCCCCCGGTCGGACTCGAACCGACACTTGTGACCCTTTTAGGGGGCCTGCCTCTTCCATTGGGCTACGAGGGCGCGACCATCATACCGGTGGAGGGCGAATCCGCAGGATTCCCACCGCTTCCGGACCCGGACGTCCGAAACCGGCCGCGCACCTCGGGGCCCGGGGCACCGGTCCCGCGCCACCGCTCGAAAGCACCGCCCAGGGGCGCCGCCCGGGAGTGCCGCCGGGAAAGGCCTCCGGCCCGCGTCCGCCGTGTCGCGGACGCGGGCCGGTACGGGCCTGATCGGGCCTGCTGCGGCCTGCTCGGGGCCGGAGGCTCAGCTCACCCGGCGCAGCAGGCGGCCGTTCTCGACCGGCTGCGGCTGGGCGGCCTCCTCGAAGGCCTGGCGCGGCTCGACCATCTCGGGCAGGGCCGCGTAGTCGCGGCGCAGGAACAGGCCCAGCGTCCAGTCGGCCAGCACCCGCATCTTGCGGTTGAAGGTCGGCACCGCGAACAGGTGGTAGGCGCGGTGGGCGTACCAGGCCATCCGGCCGGTCAGCTTGACCTTGCCGAACAGCTGGGCGGCGCCCTTGTGCAGGCCGAGCCCGGCCACCGCCCCCAGGTTGTCGTGCTTGTAGGCGGTCAGGCCCTTGCCGCGCAGCGTGGCGATGACGTTGTCGGCCAGCACCGGGGCCTGGCGGACCGCGTTCTGGGCGTTGGGCGGGTAGAAGCCGCCCTTGCCGTCGGGCACCTGGGCGTTGTCGCCGCCGGCGAAGACGCCGTCCGCACCGTTGACCGTCAGGTACTCGCTGGTGTCGACGTGGCCCTTGGGGCCCAGCGGCAGGTCGCTCGCCGAGACCACCGGGTTGGGCTTGACGCCCGCGGTCCACACCAGGGTGCCGGCCTCGAACTCGGCGCCGTCGCTGAGCTTGACGACCTGCTTCTCGGCCGACTCCAGGAAGGTCTGCAGCCGCACGTCCACGCCGCGGCGCTTGAGCTGGTTCAGCGCCTTGGTGCCGACGTCGGGTCCGACCTCGGGCAGGATCTTGTCGGCCGCCTCGATCAGGTAGAAGCGCAGGTCGTCGACGCTGATCGAGGGGTAGATGCGGGTGGCGTCGCGGGCCATGTCCTCGAGCTCGGCGATGGCCTCGGCCCCGGCGAACCCGCCGCCGACGAAGACGAAGTTCAGCGCCTTGCGCCGGACCGCCTCGTCGTCGGTGGAGTCGGCGATGTTGAGCTGCTCGAGCACGTGGTTGCGCAGGTAGGCCGCCTCTTCGACGGTCTTGATGCCGATGCCCCACTCGGCCAGGCCGGGGATGGGCAGGGTGCGCGAGACCGCGCCGGCCGCCATGACCAGGTAGTCGTAGGAGATCTCGCGGGGCTCGCCCACCTCGGGCTCGAAGCCGACCGTGCGCGCGGCGTGGTCGATGCGGACCACATGGCCGGTGAGCACCTTCGTCCGCTTGAAGACCTTGCGCAGCGGCACCACCACGTTGCGCGGGGAGATGCTGCCGGCCGCGGTCTCCGGGAGGAAGGGCTGGTAGGTCATGTAGGAGTTGGGGTCGATCACCGTGATGCGCGCCTCACCGGCGCCGAGCTTCTTCTCCAGCCGCACCGCGGTGTACATGCCCAGGTAGCCGCCGCCGACGATGAGGATGTGCGGGATCCGCTCCTCGCCGTCGCCGCCGTGGACCAGCCGGTAGTTCCTGCTCTCGGTCATCGCATATCCGCCCTAAAGTCCCGTTCCCCGCCCCTGCCCAGGGCAGCGAAGATCGGTAAGTCTTCGTTGACTGGCATATTCGTAGTCGACTTCCGACCGGAAAGTTCGCCTTCGTTGCCGCGGTGTGGAGCTCGCCCTCCCTCACCGCCTGCTTGTGCATTCTTTCACAAGCGGTTCCCGACAGGGAAGCGCCGGTCGTGAAAGGTTTAGACCATCATAAAGCCGACGTCAGGCCCGTCGCCCCTGGTCAGGTCGCATGTTACGGCTTTCACACAGGTCAGGCGGGTGACGCGGCTCACCCGCCCGACCGTGTGCGACGTCGGCCTCACCCTGTGTCGGTGCCGGTCACGCCTCGAAGGCGCCCAGGCACAGTCCCCAAACGATGCCGTCGAGGATGTCGTGCTCGCCCGCGTAGAAGGCGTCGGCGCCGGTGCGCGCGAGCACCCGGTCCAGGATGAGCGCGCCCGCCCCGATCACGTCCACCCGTCCGGGGTGCATCACGCCCAGCTCCGCGCGCCGCCCGTGCGGCATCGCCAGCAGCTCGCGCGCGATCTCCCCGGTGCGCTCGGCGCTGAGGCGGGTCAGGTGGATCCGCTCGGAGTCGTACTCGGGCAGGTCCAGCGCGATGCCCGCCACGGTGGTCGCCGTTCCGGCCACGCACACCACGGTCGCCGCCTCCTCCAGCGGCACCGACGCCGCCGCCTCCTCCAGCGCGGCGTCGATGTCGGCGGTGGCCGCGGCGACCTGCCCGGCGGTGGGCGGGTCGTCGGCCAGGTGGCGCTCGGTCATCCGCACGCAGCCGATATCCACCGAGCGCGCGGCGCGCACCACGCCCTCGGCGCCCTCCCCCTCGGCGCCCCCGGGGTGGCCCAGCACGAACTCGGTGGAGCCGCCGCCGATGTCCACGACCAGGTACGGGCGCGGGTGGCCGCCGTCCTCCCCTTCGGCCTCCAGCTCGGCGGTGGCGCCGACGAAGGACAGCTCGGCCTCCTCGTCGCCGGTGATCACCTCGGGCTCCACGCCGATGATCTCCCGCACGCCGGCGGTGAACACGTCGCGGTTGGCGGCGTCCCGGGTGGCGCTGGTGGCCACCATGCGCACGTGGTCGGGGTCGAAGGGCACCCCGTGCTCGTGCATCAGCTTGGCGTAGGAGCGCAGCGCTTCGAAGGTGCGCTCCAGGGCCTCGGGGGCGAAGGAGCCGGTGCGGTCCACCCCCTGGCCCAGGCGCACGATCTCCATCCGGCGCTCCAGGTCGATCAGCCCGACCTCGTCGCCGTCCTGCACGGCCACGTCGCTGATCAGCAGCCGGATGGAGTTGGTCCCGCAGTCGATGGCGGCCACGGTGGTCACGGTCGGCCTCCCCCAGGGGTCTCGTCGTCGTCCTCCGGGCCGGCGCACACGCACGGCCCCTTCTCCCACCAGTCCGGGAGGGCGTCCAGCGCCTCCCGGCCGATCGGGTTGGTCCCGGGCTCGGCCAGCTCGTGGGCGGCCAGCGCGTGCAGGCACTTGACGCGCTCGGGCATCCCGCCCGCGCTCTGCATGCCGCGCGGCAGCGGCTCCAGGCCGTCGGCCGCGGCCTGGGCGTCCCGCTCGGCGATGTAGGAGTCGTGCGCCTTCTCGTAGGCGGCGCGCAGCTCCGGCTCCTCGGCCAGCCGCTCCTGCATGCGGCGCATGTCGCCGCCGCCCTCCAGGGAGCCGATCGCCGAGTTCGCGCGCGGGCAGGTCAGGTAGTACAGCGTGGGGAAGGGCGACCCGTCCTCCAGGCGCGGCGCGGTGCGCACCACGTCGGGGAGGCCGCACGGGCACCGGTGGGCGACGGCGCGCAGGCCCCGCGGGGGGCGGCCCAGCTGGCGCTCGACGGCCCGGGCGTCCTCCGGGGAGACGTCTGCGGGGCGGCCGGGCGCGGCGGGCGCGGCACCGGGGCCGCCGGTGGTGTGGTCTGCGGAATTCATGGCGGTCTCAGGTTAGCCGGTGCGCGGGTGCGGAGCCGCGCTCACCGGCCCGGGGGCTCGGCGTCGGGGATCTCCTCCCGGCCGGCGTCCGGGTCGTCGGCGGCCTTGACCGACTTCCACAGCCGGGTGAACCAGGGGTCCTGGGGCCCGTCGCCGTCCGGCTCCCCGTACTCGGGGTCGTCACCGGAAACGACGACGTAGGCCTTCTCCCCCGGGTACTGGTAGTGCAGCCGGGTGCGGGCCTCGCGCTCGATGTAGTCGGGGTCGTTGAGCCGCTCCTTGCGCTGCTCCAGCTCCTCCACCGCGTCCTTGCGCTGGGCGAGTTCGTCGCGGAGCTGGGCGATCTCGGAGCGCTGGGCCACGTACTCGCGCAGCGGGTAGGCCAGGCTGAGCGCGATGGCGCACACCACCAGGGCGAGGATCGCGGCGCGGCTCGTCAACGCGGGGCGCAGTCCGCGGCGGCCGCCGCCCTTCGCCGGGGCCTTGCCCGGCCCCTTGCCCGAGCCGCCCGGGGCCGTGCGCTTTCCACCGCCGGAACCGGAGCCGCCGCCGGCACCACCGCCTGAGGACTTCGCGGCGGGCTTCCCGGTGCTCTTCGCCGCGCCCTTCGCAGAGCCCGTACCGGCCCCCTTGGCGGTGCTCTTCGTCCCGCCCTTGGGGCCCGTTCCCTTCTCGGCCGACCCGGCGCCCGACTTGGCGCCCGACGCCTTGGCGGGCTTTCCGGACGCTGCGGGCTTGGCGGACTTGCCGGGCACTGCGGGCTTGGCGGGCTTGGCCGCGCCGGAGGGCGTGGCGGCGGACGTGCCGGACGGGCGGCCCTTGCCCTGGGCCGCCCGTCCACGGGCACCGGAGTCCCCGGACCCCGCCTTCGCACCGCCGCGGGCGCGTGCGCCCCCGGCGGAACGGGGTCCCTGGCCGCCCGCGCGCCGCGACGCGGCGTCGCGCGCGGCGGACGGCCGCTTCGGCTTCTCCGGCTCCTCGGGCATGGTGCGGCAGCCTAGCCCTGGGCCTTGAAGCGCGGGAAGGCCGACGCGCCCGCGTACACCGCGGCCTCGTCCAGCTCCTCCTCGATGCGCAGCAGCTGGTTGTACTTGGCCACACGCTCGCTGCGGGCCGGGGCGCCGGTCTTGATCTGGCCGGCGTTGGTGGCCACCGCGATGTCGGCGATGGTGGTGTCCTCGGTCTCGCCGGAGCGGTGGGAGATCATCGCGGTGTAGCCGCTGCGCTGGGCCAGGGCGACCGCGTCCAGGGTCTCGGTGAGCGTGCCGATCTGGTTGACCTTGACCAGCAGCGAGTTGGCGGCGCCGTCGGTGATGCCGCGCTGCAGCCGCTCGGGGTTGGTGACGAACAGGTCGTCGCCGACCAGCTGCACCTTGGCCCCCAGCGACGCGGTGAGGGTGGCCCAGCCCTTCCAGTCGTCCTCGTCCAGCGGGTCCTCGATGGACACCAGCGGGTAGGCGTCGACCAGCTCGGCGTAGTAGGCGGCCATGTCCTCGGCGCTGCGCTCGGTGCCCTCGAAGCGGTAGGGGCCGTCC
>NZ_ANAD01000267.1 GCF_000341245.1 Nocardiopsis halophila DSM 44494 | reverse complement strand
CCCTCCTGCCCAAATACGCAGAGGGCGGAGGGGGCGGAGGGGGCGGAGGGGGCGAAGCGAGCGGAGCGGACGCCGAGGACACGCAGGGGGCACCGAGCGGCACCGGTGGCGCCGGCGGGACCGGCCCGCAGGTGCCCTCCCCCGTCGTCGGGACCGACTGGCTGGCCGACCACCTGGGGCAGGACGGGCTCGTCGTCGTCGACTGCACGGTGCTGCACCGCCCCCTCCCCACGGGCGGGATCGAGCTGGAGAGCGGCCGCCCCGGCTATGCCGAGGGGCACGTCCCGGGCGCGGTGTTCGCCGACCTGCTGACCGACTTCGCCGACGCCGGAGCGGACCGCCCCTTCGCCGTGCCGCCGGTGGAGCGGCTGGTCGGCGCGCTGGAGGACCTGGGCATCAGCGACTCGGACACCGTCGTCCTCTACGACCGGGCCCATATGGCCTTCGCGGCCCGGCTCTGGTGGCTGCTGCGGCTGCTGGGGCACGACCGCGCCGCGGTCCTGGACGGCGGCTGGCGGAAGTGGACGGCCGAGGGGCGGCCGTCCACCGCGGAGGTGCCGGCGGTCGCCCGGGGACGGTTCGAGGCGCGACGGCGCCCCGAGCTCGCCGCCACCCGCGAGCAGGTCCTGGCCGCGACCGAGGATCCGGCCGCGTGCCTGATCAACGCGCTCTCCCGCGACCAGCACGAGGGCCGCGTCCCCGTCGCCCACGGCCGGCGCGGCCACATCCCGTCGAGCACGAACGTCCCCGCGGCCTCGCTCCTCGACCCCGAGACGGGCGCCCTGCTGCCGCCGGACCTCCTCGCGGACCGCTTCGAAGAGGTCGGGGCCTTGGCGACCGGGAACGTGATCGTCTATTGCGCCGCGGGCGTGAACGCCGCGAGCGATGCCCTCGCGCTGACGACGCTGGGCGTGCACAATGTCGCCATCTACGATGGCGGCCTTTCCGAATGGAGCGGCGACCCTGCGCTCCCCTTGGTCGCCGAGGGCTAGGAGGAGGCGGCCGATGGCCTACGACAAGGAACTGGCGGACCGGATCCGGGAGGCGCTCGCGGAGGTCGCCCCCGTCCGCGAGGTCGGCATGTTCGGCGGACTGTCGTTCATGGTGAACGGCAAGATGGCGGTCACCGCCGACACGCAGGGGCGGCTGATGGTGCGCTGCGACCCCGACCGGGTGGACGGGCTCCTCGAGCGTCCCGGGGCCGAATGGGCGCAGATGCGCGGAAAGCCGATGAGCAAGGGATGGGTCGTCGTCGCCCCCGAGGGGACGGATTCGGAGGAGGACTTCACCGCGTGGATGCGGGAGGCCCTGGAGTACAACGAGAGGGTGGCGGGGCGTGGGGACTGAGGACGGCGGCGCGCCGGATTCGGCGTTCAACGGGTTCCCGCCGGAGCTGTTCTCCTTCCTGGAGGGGCTGGAGAAGGACAACTCCAAGTCCTACTGGGAGGCCAACCGGACGACCTGGGAGAACGCGGTTCAGGATCCGATCGGCCGGCTGATGTCGGACCTGGAGCCCGAATTCGGCCCGCTGCGCACTTTCCGCCCGAATCGCGATGTCCGGTTCTCCAAGGACAAGTCCCCCTACAAGACCTGGGTCGGCGTCACCACCTCCGACCGGGCGGTCGGCGGCATCGGCGCGTTCCTCCGCCTGGAGGCGTCGGGGATGCGGCTGGCCTGCGGTGCCATGGCCCTGGCCCCCGACCAGATCAAACGCTTCAGGACCGCGATCGACGACCCCGCCGCCGGGGCCGAGTTCGCGGAGATCGGCCGCGCCCTCGCCGGCCGCTCGCTGCCCGTGGGCCCGGGGCGGCAGCCCCCGTTGAAGCGCGTTCCCACGGGCTTCGCCAAGGACCACCCGCGCGCCGAGCAGCTGACCTGGAAGGGTGCCGTGGTCGTCCGGGAGTACGAGCGCGCGGACTGGATGCACCGGCGTGAGGCCCTGGACGAGGTGCGCGGCGTCTGGAACGGGGCCGCCCCGCTCAGGGAGTGGATCGAGAGGAACGTGGGCGGGAGCGAGCAGCCCCCGCGGCGACCGGGCCGGCGCTAGCGCCGGAGCACTGAGAGGGCCTCCGCGGCCCCGGCAGGGACCTCGTGTCTCCGCCGGGGCCGCGGAGGCCCTTCGCTCTTCCCGTCCGCGCTCCGCCCACCCCGGCCGCGGCACGCGCCTCACCCTCGGTGACGTCGCCCCGTCACCGGACGACCGAACCGCGCTCGGGGGTCCCGCCGTTCCGCGGCCCCGAATTTATTTCCGCACCCACCTCCCCCGCTGAAGGAATTCTCCATTTTCCCGGCCGGTCGAATTCCCCTCGCCCCCGGAACGACGGAAACCGCTCTCCCGGGACCGCCCCCGCCCCCGCAGCCTCCGGTACGGCACGCCCCGCCGCCCAGAAAGCCTGCCCCTTGGCCGTTCCCGGCCAGAACCGCGCCTGCGGGACCGCACCGGCGAACACACTCCCGGGCACCGTACGGCAATGGCCACCTGCACCCTCCTGCGGTCGGTGACTTTTTCTTCCACGGAGAGTCACAGCATTTCAGGCAGGCCACTGAATTTTCCGGGTGATAATATAAGGACCGCAGGCTGGCTTTTCGCACCCGGTCGAATAATGGTGAATTGTCGACTACACGCCGTGACCGGACGGAACCGCGCTCCCCGCCCCGCCGCCCCCCATCACCGGCGGGTCCGCGGGGGTGCGGCCCGCCCGGGCCGTGCAGCACGGAAGCGGACGGACAGACCGGGTGCGGACGCAGGGCGCCGAACGCCCTCCTGCGAGGGGCGCCCCTGGCCCGCGAATCCTCCGAGCTCGGACCGGCGAAACGGACAACTCCGCACGAGGGGTGTGATCTGCATTGGCGAATGGGCAGGCACAGTACGAGGCGAGGTTCTTCGGGGCGTTCACGGTGCTCCGCGACGGACGGCCGCTCGAGGGGCCGGCCTGGCGCCGGGAGAGCGTCCGCACCCTGCTCAAGTGGTTCCTGCTCCACCCCGGCCGGCGCTGGAGGGCGGCCGAGCTCTGCGAGGTCCTGTGGCCCGGCGAGAACGGGGACCGCTGCCCCAACCGACTGCACGTGACCCTGCACCACCTGCGCCGCCTGCTGGAACCGGAGCTGCCCTGCCGACGGCCGTCGTCCTTCATCAGATCCGACCGCGGGGGCTGCTACCGGTTCGACACCGCGGACCGCTGGCGGACCGACGTCGCCGAGACCCGCAGGCTCCTGCGGAGCGCCGACGCCGCCCGTGCCGCCGACGACGCCGCGGCCGAGATCGTCGCCTGCCGGGAGCTCACCGCCTACTACGAGCGGACGTTCCTTCCCGAGGACCTGTTCACCGACGCCTTCGCCCCCGTCCGCACCGCCTATGAGCGCGAGTACCAGGACGTCCTGAGCCGGCTGCTGCGCGCCTCCCTCGACGCCGGCGACGACTTCGCCGCGGCCTCCTGCGCCGCGACGATCCTGGACATCGATCCCTACTGCGAAGAGGCGATCGCCGCCAGCGTGCAGGTCAGCCTCCGGCAGGGCCACGTCCTGGGGGCGATGGAGCAGTTGGACGACTTCCTCGGCACCCTGCAGCGCGAGCTGGGGACCCGGCCGCCCCACCGGCTGTCCCGGATCCGGCAGAGGCTCCGCAGCCCGGGGTGACGCCCGGGGTGGCGCCCCGTGCCCCTGCCGCCCCCAGAGGTCCCCCGCGGCGTCCGCTCACGGCGCCGGGTCCGCCTCGGGTCTGCGCTCGCGGGGGCCGGGGGCCGTACCGCCCGGCCGGGCCGCGCCTCCCCGGGCGCCGCCCGGCTCGGTCCTGTCCCGGAGGAACCACCGCTGCAGCGGGGTCGCCGCGAAGGTCGTCACGATCGCCATCAGCACCAGGATGGTGTACAGCTGCATGGACACCAGCCCCGCCTGCAGTCCGATGTTGAGCAGGATCAGCTCCATCAGGCCCCGCGCGTTCATCAGCGCGCCCAGGGCGTAGGCCTCGTTGCGCTCGATCCCCTGGACCCGCGCGGCGAGGGCGATCGCGAGCCCTTTGCCCACGGAGGAGACCAGCAGCACCAGCCCCGCCATGAGCAGGATGCGCCACTCGAAGATGAGGGAGAGCTCGGTGTTGAGCCCGGAGCACACGAAGAACGCCGGCAGCAGCACGTACCCCACCAGCGGCTCCAGCCTGCTGCGCATCAGCTCGGTGAAGCGGTCGCGGGGCATCGCCACTCCGACGATGAACGCGCCGAAGACGGCGTAGACCCCGGCCAGGTCGGTGAACCAGGCTCCGGCCAGCAGCACGATCACGACCAGGACGAACGGGCCCGCGGGGAACTCCTCGCCGGCCCGCAGCCGGCGCTGCGCCCAGCGGCCGACGGCCGCCAGCCCCCGGCGGCCGAGGGTCAGCATGAGCACCAGGTAGAGGACGCCGCCGCCGAAGGCCGCCAGGGCCAGGACGGGGTCGCCCTTGGTCGAGGCCACGACCCCGGCGAGCAGGATCCACGACACCGCGTCGTCGGCCGCGGCGCAGGCCAGTGCGATGGTGCCCAGCCGAGTCCCCTGGAGGCCGGACTCGTGGATGATCCAGGCCAGCATGGGGAAGGCGGTGACCGCGATGGCGGCCGTCAGGAAGAGGCCCGCCTGCCAGACCGTGACGCCCTCCGTGAAGTAGCCGCCCTGGGAGACCATCAGCCAGGCGACGACGCAGCCGAAGATCGCGGGCGGGACGATGCCCGCGAGCGAGGTGGAGACCGCGTCGCGGGTGTGCCGCAGGAACATCCCCGTGTCGAAGGCGCTGCCCACCAGGAACATGTAGAGGACCAGGCCGAGCTGGCCCACCAGGTAGAGCACGGTGAAGGAGGGGTGGGCGACCGTCTCGCCGGCGACCACCGCCTCGGTGGGGAAGAGCCGTTCCTGGACTCCGGGGGCCAGGGCCCCGAGCAGCGAGGGGCCGAGCAGGAATCCGGTCACCATGATGGCGACGACCTGGACCTGGCCGAGCGCTTTGAACACCGGCCAGATCAACCGGTAGACGGCCAGGACGATGCCGAGCTGGAGCAGGAAGTGGACGGTGGTCTCGGCCGGTGAGGGCATCCGGGGCTCCTGGGGAGGTGTCGGGCCCGGTCGATCCGGGACGGGGGCACGGCGGCCACGGAGGGGGCGGCACGGCTCGGACGGGACCGGCCCCTCCTCTGGGGAGCGACCGGTGCGCATGCGCCGTCGGTGGCCGCTTCACGCGGCCACCGACGGAGGGGTCGGGGCCGCCGGCGCGGGGGCCTCAGGGCCGGGCCCCGCGTCCGGCGGGCGGGGGCTCAGGGGCGTTCGAAGAAGCCGCGGTTGGCCCCGATGGAGGCCTGCCACTCCTCGGGGACCTCGTACTCGGGGAAGATCGCCTCCACCGGGCACACCGGTTCGCAGGCACCGCAGTCGATGCACTCGTCCGGGTCGATGTAGAGCTGGTCGTGCTCGTCGAATCCGGGGTCGTCCGGGGAGGGGTGGATCGCGTCGACGGGGCAGGCCCCGTGGCAGGAGGCGTCCTTGCTGCCGACGCAGGGCTGTGTGATGACGTAGGGCATACGGCTCATCGCTCCTTCGCGGACCAGGGGGTGGTTCTCGGGTCGGGCCCTCCTGCGCGGCGCCCGGGAGGCACCTCCTAGGCCTGCGGTTCGGGGGACAGGCCCATGAGGGCCGACAGGTTCTCCGGGGTGAAGAAGTCGTCCCAGTGCACGGTGTTCTGGATCACACCGAAGAAGCGGTCGATGGCGTCCTGGTTCCCGCGCATCGCCGCCAGCACGTCCTCGAAGGAGGCCTGGAACGGCTCCATGGCGGCGTGGTCGACGATGAAGTCGTACAGCGGTTTGAGCTCCCGGTTCCTGTGCGCCTCGTAGGAGGCCAGGGCGGTGTCCAGGGGCTCCCGCCCGGAGAAGCCGGCGTCGATCGCCCCGGCGAGCAGTTCGGCGTCGCGGAAGGCGTCGGTGATGCCCTGCGCGGTGATCGGGTCCTTGTGGGCCCCGGCGTCGCCGACCAGCGCCCAGCCGGGGCCGTAGGGCCTGCGGAAGAAGTTGGGACGGTTGCCGGCGCCCATGTAGCGGTGCGCCAGGCTCCCGGCGGCGATGCGCTCGGCCAGGTCCGGGGCGATGGCGGACACGGTGGCGAGGTAGTTGGCGGGGATGTCGCTCTTGAACCCGGCGAAGTCGCGCTCGGGCCGCTCGACGAAGACCGCGGCCTGGCGGTCGTTGGTGGGGAAGGCGATGACGGTGCTGCCCGGCCGGGTGTAGAACTCCAGTCCCCTGAGGGGCACGTCGTCCCAGTAGGTGTAGTAGCCGAACGCCTTGGGCGGGGCGGTGCGGTACTCGGGGGCCCCGACCGTCCGGGCGACGATGGAGCGCATGCCGTCGGCGCCCACGACCATGCGCGCCCGCTCGGTGACCGTCTTCCCGTCGGCGTCGACACCGCGGATCCCGACCGCCCGGTCCCCCTCGGTGAGCACCTCCGCCACCGAGAACCGCTCCCGGACCTCGGCCCCCGCGTCCACGGCGGCGTCCACCAGGAGCTTGTCCAGGACCGTGCGCTTGGGGGCGTAGATCGCGGCGAAGCCGTCGTCGACCGGGCGGGGGAAGCCGGTCAGCGTGAAGGGGCCGTAGCGCTCGAAGCTGAGGTCGAGCTCGATGTTGGTGATCGGCGGGCAGTTCGTCGCCTCCACCTGGTCGATCAGCCCCCAGCGCCGCAGCTGCGCACTGCCGCCGACGGTGATCATGTGGGTGGAGACGGTGTCGCTGGGGAAGGCGGCCCGGTCGACGGCCAGGACGCTGTACCCCTGCCTGGCCAGCAGCATGGCGGTCGGGGACCCGGCCACGCGGGCGCCGATGATGATCACGTCGTACACGTCTGTTCCTCTCTCAGGGGGACGGGGCGGCCGCGGCCGCCAGTGCGTGCTCGATCCGCTGCCGCCAGATCTCGTAGGGCGGCTCCACGCTGACCGCCGGCAGGTCCCGCCGCGCCTCCTCCACCGCGTGCGCCGCCCCGGCGCCGCCGAGTCCGCAGAAGACCCGGCAGGCGCGTTCGGTGTGCGGCGCGGATCCGCCGGCCTGCCGGCGCCCCCAGGCGGCCGTCGCCGCCCCGCGTGCCAGGCGCACCCCGTGCGGGCCCGCGCGGTCCCTGAGGTCGCGCAGGGAGCGCTCGTCGGCGCCGCCGCCGTAGGAGGCGGCCAGTCCCACCCCGCCCCACAGGTCCGCACGGCGCTCGGGCGCGTAGCCGTCGACCAGGCGCGCCACCAAGGGGACCCGGGCTCCGGCGGAGAACCACAGCGCCCGGCCGACCCCCTGGTCGAAGCAGCGGCGGCCGTATTCGGTCAGGTGGGTGGGCACGGCACGGTGCAGCACGTAGCGCCGCCGCCGGAAGAAGGCCTCGTGGAACCCGTACCCGTCCGCGGTCACCCACCCCAGCAAGGGGTCGAGCCGGGCCAGCTGCGCCTCGGGGCCACGGCGCAGCCGGGCGAAGGCGAGCCCGACGCCGACATAGGCCGGATAGGCGTGCCGTGCCGCGGGCCCGGCCATGAAGGCGGGCAGCCGGCGCTTCCAGGGCGCCACGGCGTCGAGCGCCGCCAGGCCCATGCCCGCGCCCTCGTAGGCGAAGCCCTGGAGCTCGGGGTCGACCGCGTCCAGTCGCGCGGCCAGAGCGGGGAGGCGGGGATCCTCCAAGGAGGCGTGGTAGCCCTCCATGAGTGAGCGGGCGACCGGCGCGAAACGCTGCCACGCCTCGGGGGCGAAGCCCGGCCGGGAGAACACCGCCTGCGCCGACGGGATGCCGAAGGCCGCCCTGCGCAGCCGTCCGATCGCGGTCATACGTGCAGCTCCTTGGCGGACGAGGGGGCGGGGGCGGAATGCGGCCAGGCGTCCCGGATCCGCTGTCGCCAGTGCTCGTAGGCGGGCCGCCCGGGTGCGTCCCGGAGCCCGCGTCCGGCGCGGTGGGCGGTCGCGGCCACCTCCGCGGCGTCCTGGCCCCACACGACGTCGCAGGCGACGTCGGTGTGCGGCGCGACCAGCCCCGACTGCTCACGGAAGACCGAGGCCAGCGCCGTGCCCACGGCGATGTCGGCCGCGTGCTCCCGGGCGGCTTCGAGCAGGGCGCGCACGGCGTCCCGGTCCATCACCCCGGCCGCGTAGGCGCAGGCGAGGCCGATGCCGCTCCACAGGTCCGCCCGGCGGGAGGCGGGGAAGCCGTCGATGGTGGCGATGATGCGGTCGGGCCCGGCCCCGGTGGAGAACCACAGGCTGCGCCCCACCCCCTGGTCGAAGGCGCGGCGGGCGTACCCGCGCACGTCCCGGGGCACGCTGCGGCCCTCGACGGTGCGCCGCCAGGCGAAGAAGCCGTCGTGGAAGCCGTAGCCGTCCATCACCAGCCACCGCAGGAAGGGGTCCTGGCGTCGGAGGAAGCGGTCGGGGCGGGCGGGGACGCGGGGCAGGACCAGGCCCGCGCCGATGTAGACCAGGCAGCGGTAGGGGGCGCCGGGGCCGTGGACGAAGCGCGGCAGCCGCCGCCTGCCGGGGACCAGGCTGTCGAGCAGCATCAGGCCCATGCCGGCGCCTTCGTAGGCGATGCCGCGCAGCTCGGGGTCGACCGCGTCGAGCCGGGGCACCAGGTCCTCGTGCCGGGGCGTGTCGAGGGCGGCGGAGAAGGCGTCGACCAGCGTGCGGGCGACGGGCTCGAAGGTGCGCCAGGTCCGGTCCATGTCCTCCTGGGGACCGAACCGCTCGGCGGCCAGCTTCGGGAACGAATCGGCGTCGAGGCCGAAGAAGGGTCGGATCAGTGATCCCGGGGAGAGGGGCATCGGGCTACCTCCTTGCCGGTTCGGCGAATCGGATGCGGAGCCGGCGGCGCCAGACCTCGTAGGCGGGCACCACGTCGTCGCCGGGCACCCCGCGGAGCGCCTCCTCGGCGACCTTCGCGGTCTCAGCGCTGGTGAGCCCGCACACCAGCGAGCACGCCGTCTCGTTGTGCTCGGCCGGATTGCCCACCTGGTGGCGCGCCCAGGCCGCCACGGCCACCCCCTCGGCGAGCCGCGCGCCGAAGGGGCCGGCGCGCTCCCGCAGCGCGGCCACGGTGTCGGCGCCGACGCCGCCGGTGTAGCCGCACGCCAGGCCGATGCCGGCCCACAGGTCGCCGCGGCGGGACTCGGGGAAGGCGTCGACCGCGGCGGTCATGCGCCCGGGGGCGGCACCGGTGGCGAACCAGACGCCGCGCCCGAGCCCCTGGTCGAACACGCGCGCGCCGTAGCCGCTGAGGTGCGGGGGCACCGCCTGTTCCTGGACGTGCCGCCGGTGGGCGAAGAAGCCCTCGTGGAATCCGTAGCCGTCGAGCACGGCCCAGCTCAGGACGTCGTCGGCCAGCCGCCGGCGGCACCCCTCGGGGTCGCGGCGCATGCGGGCCAGGCCCATTCCGGCCCCGAGGTACACGGCATAGCGGTAGGGCCGGCCGGCCCCCGCGACGAACCGCCGGACACGCCGCTTCCACGGCAGCCAGTGGTCCAGCGCGGCCAGTCCCACCCCGGCGCCCTCGTAGGCGAAGCCGCGCAGCTCGTCGGGGTAGGCGTCCAGGCGGGGCACCAGGGAGCGCCCGCCGGGGTGCAGCAGGGCGAGGCTGCAGCACTCGGTGACGGTGAACACCACGTGGCGCATGCGCCGCGCCGACGCGGCGTCGCCGGCGGCCCCCGGGGGCAGGTCGGCGGGGGTGACGGAGAAGAAGGGCTTGAGCAGGGTGCCGGCAAGGGTCACCGGACGTCCTCCTTCGCGGGCGCTTCGCCCGGTCGTTCGGCCGGCACGTGGTCCGGCCGCTCACTCGGCCGCTCAGTGGGCCACTCGGCGGGCCGCTCGGCGGTTTGTCGGGNGCCCGCCGCTGGAGGACCTCGTAGCCGGGCACGGGGCCGGCGGGCAGGTCGGTGAAGGCCTGGTCGACCAGGCGCGCGGCCTGGGCGCTGGTCGCTCCGCCGCAGAGCACCGAACAGGCCAGGTCGGTGTCGGCGACCGGGTTGCCGGCCAGGTGCCGTCCCTTCGCGACGAAGGCGGTCCCCACGGCGAGCCGCGCCGCGTGCGCCCCGGCGGCGGCGCGCAGGTCCTCGATGGTGCCGCGGTCCACGCCTCCCACGTAGCCGCAGGCCACCCCCAGGCCCAGCCACAGGTCGGCGTGCCGCCGCGCAGGGAACCGTCCGACGAGGCGGGCCATCAGGGGGACCTGGGCCCCGGCCGTGAACCAGATGCTGCGGCCCACCCCCTGGTCGAAGACGCGTCGGGCGTAGGGGGAAAGGTGGCGGGGGACATGCTGCCGCGCCACGAAGCGCGCGGGCTTGAAGAACCCTTCGTGGAAGCCGTAGCCGTCCATCACCAGCCATTTCAGGACCGGGTCGTCCAGGCGGGCCAGGAAGCGTTCGGGGCGCCGGCGGAGGCGGGCCAGCGCCTCCCCGGCCCCGATGTGGGCCATGTACACGTGGGGCTCTCCGGGACCGCGGAGATAGGCGCGGAAGCGCGAGGGGCCCGGCAGGAAGCAGTCCAGCCCGGTCAGTCCCATGGCCGCCCCCTCGTAGGCGTAGCCGCGCAGCTCCAGGGGGGTCCGGTCCAGGCGCGGCACGAGGTCCTCGAACCGGCTGGAGTCGAGGACGCAGTGGTAGCCGCCCACCGCGGTGCGCACCGCGGCCTCCAGGTGGCTCCAGACCGGCCCGTCGCCCCGGCTGAACGAGGTGGCCTCCGCGTCCGAGACGCCCATCACGGCGCGGCGCAGGCGGCTAGCTGACAGATTCATCGCGTTGGGCTCCGCTCGGCTCGGCGCCGTCGGGGGCGCTGTGGGGGTCGGTGTCGGGGGCGCTGTCGAGTTCGTCGAGCTCATCGAGTTCCTCGAGGATCTGTTCCAGGCTGTCGGGCGGGAGCTGGGCCAGCAGGGCCTCCAGCTCGTCCGCCGCCGGGTCCTGTCCGGCGGCGCCCTGAGCAGCGGGCGGCCGATCGGGGCCGGGCCCCGGTTCCCCGCCCCCGCTCTCGGCGTCGGCGTCGGCGTCGGCGAGGCGGAGCATCGCCAGCGTGCGGTCGGCCAGGCCGGCGATGCACGTGCCCTCCAGGAGGTCGAGCACCGGCACGTCGATGCCCAGTTCGGCGTCGATGCGGTGCTTCATCTCGACCGCCATCATCGAGTCCACCCCCAGCCCGGAGAGCGGTTCCTCGTCCCCGAACCCCGCGGGGTCGAGCCGCAGGACCGCGGCCGTGATCTCGCGCNCGGCGGGCCGCCCCGCCGCGGGGCTCCGGCGCAGGGCGTCCAGGACCGAGGCACCGGTGTCGGGGGCCGCCTCCGCGTCCTCCTCGGCTCCGACCTGCGCGAACATGGGCGGTAGCCGGTCGTGCGCCGCCCGGCGGGCGGTCGGCCAGTCCACGGAGACCGCCACCAGGTGGGCGGGCGCCTGGTCCAGCACGCGCTCCAGGATGCGCATCCCGTTCTCCGGGGTGATGATCCCGATCCCCTTGCGCTCGTACATCTGCGCCAGCCTGGGGTCCTCCGCCATGCCCACCGACCACGGCCCCCAGCCGATCGTGAGGGCGGGGAGCCCGAGGGAGCGCCGGTGGTGGGCGAGCGCGTCCAGGTAGGCGTTGCCCGCCGCGTAGTTGCCCTGGCCGGGTGAGGCGATGACCGAACCGGTGGAGCCGAACAGCACGAAGAGGTCCAGCGGGGCGTCCCGGAAGAGGCGGTGCAGGTTCCGGCCGCCCGCCGCCTTGGGCCGGAGCACCCGCTGGAAGGCCTCCCGGCTCATCCGGGTGAGCAGCTCGTCCTGCACCACGCCCGCGGTGTGGACGACGCCGCGGATCGGCGGGCGCAGATCGCGCTCCCATCCCCGGTACCAGGCGCGCAGCCGGGAGCCGTCGGCGACGTCGACGGCGGCGCAGTGCACGGTGGCGCCCCGGCGCTCCAGGTCGAGGACGGCGTCGACGAGGTGCCGCCGGGGGTGGTCCGGGCCCATCCCCGCCCATTCCCCGCGGGGCGGCACGGGGGTGCGCCCCATCAGGACCAGGTTCCGCGCGCCGCGGTCGGCGAGCAGGCGGGCGACGAGCAGCCCGAGCGCCCCCAGCCCTCCGGTCACCAGGTAGGCGCCGTCCGGGCGCAGGGTGAGGGGGAAGGGCCGGGTGAGGTTCCCCGCGGGCACCAGGCGGGCGACGTGGCGCCGCCCCTCGCGGAAGGCGACCTGGTCCTCCCCGTGACCGCCGGTGACCTCCTCGACCAGGCGCCGGGCCTGGTCGGCCGGGTCGCCGTCGTCGAGGTCGACCAGGCCGCCCCACCGGCCGGCGAACTCCTGGTGCCCGACCACCCGTCCCAGCCCCCACACGGGCGCCTGCTCCACGGCGACGGGCGTGCCGCCGACGGGCTGCGCCCGCCGGGTGACCAGCCAGACCCGCGCGGCCGGCGCGTGCTCGTCGGAGAGCGCCTGCATCAGGTGCACGACGGAGAGCACCCCGGTGTCCTCGCCGTCCTGGAGGCCGCCGTCCGGAGCGCCGCCGTCCGGGGCGTCCTCGTTCAGGGCGGCCTCGTCCGGGACGTCCAGACTCCACAGGTGCACCACCGTCGCGGGGGCGTCCCCGTCGGTGAGCGGAGCGAGCCTGCGCACGAGCCGGTGGTAGTGGTCGGGCGCTGCGGGGTCGATGGTGAGCGCGTCCTCGCCGTCCGGGACGGGTTCGGGCACGTCGGCGTGGTGCACGAGCAGGCAGCGGCGCCCGGTGGCGGCCAGCCGCTCCCGGAGCCGGGCCGCCACGCCGGCGCGGTCGGCGAAGACGAGCCAGGGGCCCTCCCCCGCCGGTTCCGCGGCCGCCTCGGCGCCCCCGTCGACGGCGGGGCCGGCGCCCTGGCCGGCGGCCTCTTCGACCGGGGCGCCGGCGGCCTCCTCGGCCGGTGCCCGCTGCCACTGCAGCTCGTAGAGTCCGGCGTCGATGCGCTCGGGGCTCAGGCCCGACACGCTCTCCAGGGACCGGGCGCGGAACCCGTGGACGTCGAGGAGGACGCGGCCGTCGGCGTCGCACAGGGCGATGTCGCTGACGACGGTGTGCTCGTCGGCGCCGGTGACCTCGGCCACCGCGTACATCTCGGCCGCGGGCGGCGCCAGGACGCTGACGCGGTCGATGCCGACGGGCAGGTAGGGCGCGGCGCCGCCGTCGGCGTCCGCGGGCACGGCCGCGGCCAGCAGCACCTGGAACGCGGCGTCGGTGAGGCAGGGGTGGAACCGGTACCGGGCCAGGTCGTCGCGCAGGCCCTCGGGAACCGCGATCCGGCCGACGGCGATGTCCGGACCGGTGGCGACCTCCTGCACGGCCCGGAAGCTCGGCCCGTACTCCAGGCCCATGGCCGCGGTCCGCCGGTAGACCTCCTCGTGGTCCAGGCGCCGCCGGCAGGCGCCGCGGGCCCGGTCCAGGTCGCGCCGGGTCCGCTCAGGGCGCCGCCGGCTCAGCCGGGCGGAGGCGTGCACCGTCCAGCGCCGGTCCGCCTCCCGGTCGGCGGAGTACCCGGCGATCTCCACGGTCGCGGTGTCCTCGTGGAGGGTGGTGCGGACCCGGGGGTCGCAGGCGTCCCCGAGGACGAGCGCCTTGCGCAGGTCGAGGGACTCGACGCTGTAGTCGGCCTCGCCGTAGGCGTCCCTGGCCGCCGCGGCCGCCATCTCCACCATCGCCGCACCGGGCAGCAGCGCCGTCCCCTGCACCCGGTGGTCGGCCAGGTAGGGCAGGGCCCCGGTGCCGATCTCCCGCTCCCAGGTGGGGCGGGCCGCGGCCAGGCGCTGTCCGATGAGCGGGTGGACCTCGTCGTAGTGCCGGTCCTCGGTGGCCTCGGCCGGCTCGTTCCAGTGGCTCTGGAGCTGCCACGGGTAGGTCGGCAGCCGCACGAAGCGCGCGTCCTCGCCGTAGAAGCGGTCCCACGCCACGTCGTGGCCGAGGGTGTAGAGCCGCCCCAGGGACTCCAGCATCACGGCGTCGTCGGGCCGGTCGCGGCGCAGGGAGGGGACGACGGCCCCGTCCCCGCCGTGCTCGGCGATCAGTTCGCGCATCGCCCCGGCCAGCACCGGGTGGGGGCTCAGTTCCACGATGCGGGTGTAGCCGTCGGCGAGGAGCTGCCGGAAGGCGGCGGCGAACAGCACCGTGGCGCGGACGTTCTGCCACCAGTAGTGCGCGTCGGCGCCCCCGCCGTCGATCCGGCACCCCGTGACGGTCGAGTACAGCGGCAGTGCGGCGCTGCGCGGCCGCAGGCCCTCCAGGGCGCGGAGCAGGTCGGGGCGCAGCACGTCCATGGCGGGGCTGTGGTAGGGGACCTTGACCGGGAGGAAGCGGTGGAAGACCCCGAAGGTCTCCAGCTGGGCGGCCATGTCCTCCAGAACCTCGGCGTCGCCGGACAGGGTGGCCGCGCCCGGGCTGTTGACGGCGGCGACCGACACCCGGGGGCCGGCGTCGGCGACCGCCTTGTCGAGGGTCTCGGGCGTCATGCCCACGGCGAGCATGCGCCCGGTGCCGGTGGCGCGCTGCTGGAGGCTGCTGCGGTGGTAGGTCACCTTCACGGCGTCCTCGAAGCCGAGGACGCCGGCCAGGTACTGGGCCGCGACCTCCCCGGTGCTGTGCCCCAGGACCGCCTCGGGCACCACGCCCCAGGAGCGCCAGAGCTCGGCGAGCCCCACCTGCAGCGCGAAGTTGGCCGGCTGGGCCACCTCGGTCTCGGCCATGCGCGAGGACTCCTCGTCCGCGCACAGCTCCGCCATCAGGGAGCGGTCGGTGTAGGTGCGCATCTCGGCGTCGCAGCGTTCGACGGCGGCGCGGAAGACGGGCTCGGTCTCGATCAGCCGCCGGCCCATCGCCCACCACTGCGGGCCCATCCCGGAGCAGACGAAGGCGGTCCGGGGCCGCTCGCCGGAGGGGGCCTGGCCGGTCACCGCTCCTGGCCCGGGTTCGTCCCGGGCCAGGGCGGCCAGGCGTTCGGCCGCCTCGGCCGGGGTGGAGGCCACCACGGCCGCCCGGTGCTCGAAGTGGGCGCGGCGGCGGCTGCGGGTGTACCCCACGTCCCGCAGGGCGTGGCCGTGCCCGGTGAGCGCGTCGCCGAGCGAGCGCGCCATGTCGGTCAGGGCGCCGGGGCTGCGCGCCGACAGCGGGACGAGGTACCTGCGGCCGTCGCCGTCCGCGCCCTGCGCCGGGGCCGGTTCCTCGGCCGGTGCCTCCTGGAGCACGACGTGGGCGTTGGTGCCGCCGAACCCGAAGGAGTTGACGCCCGCGCAGCGGGGGCCGGCCTTCGCCGGCCACTCCCCCGGCCGTGTCTGGACCCGCAGCCCCAGCTCCTCGAAGGGGATGTCGGGGTTGGGCTCGTTGAAGTGCAGCTGGCCGGGGATGCGGCGGTGCTTGAGGGACAGTGCGGCCTTGATGAGTCCGGCGACCCCGGCCGCGGCCTCCAGGTGCCCGATGTTGGTCTTGACCGATCCGATCAGCAGGGGCGCCGCCCCGGGCGGGCGGTCCGCGGCCAGCGCCCTGCCGATCGCGTGGGCCTCGACCGGGTCACCCACGGGGGTGCCCGTGCCGTGGGCCTCCACGTAGTCGATCTCGCGGGGGGCGATGCCGGCCCGGCGGCAGGCGGTGCGCATGGCGGCCTGCTGGGCGTCCCCGTTGGGGACGGTGATCCCGCCGGTGTGTCCGTCCTGGGAGAGGGCCGTCCCCCGGATGACGGCGTAGACCGGGTCACGGTCCTCCAGGGCGCGGTCCAGGGGCTTGAGCAGCACCATCGCCGCCCCCTCCCCCCGGGCGTACCCGGCGGCCGCGGCGTCGAAGCTGCGGCAGCGCCCCTCGGGCGAGAGGAAGCCGCCCTTGGACTCGGCGATCGTCATGGTGGGGGCGGCCATCACGTTGACCCCGCCGGCCAGGGCCGCCGAGCACTCGCCCCTGCGCAGGCTCTGCACCGCGAGGTGCACCGCGACCAGGGACCCCGAGCAGGCGGTGTCCACGGCCAGGCTGGGGCCCCGCAGGTCGAAGGCGTAGGAGAGCCGGTTGGCCAGCATCGTCATCATCATTCCGGTGGCCGAGTGGGCCTCCAGCTGGTACCGGCTGTAGATCCCGTAGTTCTGCAGCAGCTGGTAGTCGAGGGTGAAGCCGCCGGTGAAGACGCCGGTGTCGCCGCCGGCCAGGTCCGTCCCGGAGCGGCCGCCGTCCTCCAGGGCCTCCCAGGCCGCCTGCAGCAGCAGGCGCTGCTGCGGGTCCATCCAGACCGCCTCCCGCGGGGAGACGCCGAAGAACTGGGCGTCGAACCGGTCGACGCGCTCCAGGAACCCGCCGTGGACAGGACCCGACTTGCCCAGTCGGGCGCCGTCGGGGTGGGAGAACTTGTGGACGTCCCACCGGTCCGCCGGCAGGTCCCGGGTCGCGTCGACCCCGGCGCACAGCATCTCCCAGAACGCCTCGGGGCCGGTGGCGCCGCCGGGCAGGTTGCAGCCGATTCCGGTGATGGCGATGGGCGCCTCCGGCCCCTCACTCGCCGGTCGGTCGGTCATGAGAACGCTCCTTCTCCCTGGTCACGGTGGTCTCCAGCTCCGCGGAGACCTCCGCGAGAACCGCGTCGCGGGCGCTGTGCACGAAGAAGTGGGATCCCGGCAGCATGATCAGCCGGAACCGGGCGGCCGTGTGGCGGCGCCACTGGTCGAGGTCGCCGCCGCTCACCCGGACGTCCTGCAGGCCGCCGAAGGCCGACAGCGGCGCGGACAGCGGGGGCCCGGGGACGTGGTCGTAGGTGTCGCAGAGTTCGAGGTCGGCGCGCAGTGTCGGGAGCAGGCTCCGCATCACCGCGTCGTCCTCCACGACCTGCCGCGGCGTGCCCTCCTTGAGGAGCACGGTCTTGATCACCTCGTCGGGCAGGTGGTGGATCCGGATGTTGGGGTTGGGCAGGTGCGGGGCGCGGAAGGCGGCCAGGAAGAGGTGCTCGGGCCGGGGGTCCCCCGCCTGCCGCAGCCGGCGGGCGAGCTCGAAGGCGATCAGCGCCCCCATGCTGTGCCCGAAGAACGCGAAGGGCACGTCCAGCAGGGGGCCGATGGCCCGGTGCAGCGCCTCGACCAGGGCGGGCAGGCTCCGGTGGGCGGGTTCGGACAGGCGCGCCTCCCGCCCCGGCAGCAGGACCGGGCACACCTCGACGCCGGCGGGAAGGTCCGCGCCCCAGGAGCGGAACACCGACCCGCCCCCGCCGGCGTAGGGGAGGCAGAACAGGCGCAGCGCCGGCGCCGCGCCCGCGGAGGGCCGCGCGAACCAGGCGCCGGGGTCCGGGGCGGCCGGCGTGCGGCCCCGGAGCCGGCGGAGCAGCTCGGCGCGCTCCCCGTGGGGCAGGCGGGCGAGCCTCTCCCGGAGCGCGGGGGCGGGGGGTGTCGGCCCGGGCGTCATCGGCGGCCCCCGGAGGCCAGGAGGTCGCCGCCCAGGGTGATCCAGGCGTCGTCGACGGGGTCGGCGGAGCGCTCCTGCTCGTGGACGGCGACGAGGTCCATGAGGACGTCGTTGCCGCGCCACCGCCGGAGCAGGCGGCGCTTGTCGGCGTTGCCGGGGTCGGCGTCGAACTCGGCCATCACCGTGGCCACCAGCTGTCCGGACAGGTGCTCGATGAACCGGAGGTTGGCGGCGAACCGCTCCTCCAGGCCGCCGTCGCCGAGGTCGGCGGTCATGCCCACGTGCAGCCGCGGCATGAACGCGAAGTCGTAGAAGCGGACGAAGGAGGCGGGACCGGCGGAGTCGTCGACGGCGCCCCACTCGCGGAGGAAGCGCTGCACCTCCCGGCTCCAGACGCTGAACCGCCCGAGCCCGGCGACCACCCCGGGCAGGTCGCCCAGGTCGCGGATCCGGTTCTGGAAGTACAGCAGGCCGACGACCGCCCAGTACACGGCCGTGTCCCAGATGATCTTGACGAGCATCGGGCGGGGCGCGCCCATGAGCGGGTACTGGTCCTCGTAGACGGCCAGCCAGCCCTCGGTGATCAGCAGGAACATCCGGTCGTGGATCGCGGCGCGCTCCTCGACGTCCTCCCCGTCCAGGGCGCGGCCCACCAGGTCGGTGATGAGCCCGTTGCCGATGGCGATCAGGTCCAGGCCCGGCGAGTACAGCGGGTCCAGGAAGACGCCGGCCTCCCCGGCCAGGCACCAGCCGTCCGCGGAGAAGACCTGCTCGCACCCGTAGGCGTAGTCCTTCATCACCCGGAAGTCGCGGACCTCCTCCCGGTGCTCGGTGACGGCNGCGCCTCGCCCCCCCCCAGCCACTCCAGTGCACGGTCGAACCGGTTGGTCTCCTCGAAGGGGTGCAGATCGGGGTCGGTGACGATGCCGATGCTGATCGCGTCGGAGGAGAGCCGGATCAGCCACACCCAGTACCCGGGGCCCATCAGGTGGTTGGTGGACAGCTCCCGCCGCCCCTCCCGGATCCGGGCCTGCCACTGCGGGTCGTCGGACCAGTCGGCGATGTCGATGGGGTGCCCGACGCGGAACCACGCGGCGTTGGCGCGGTGCCCGACCCGCCGCCCCAGCCCGAGCCGGCGTTTGAGCAGCGAGGACCGGCCGGTCGCGTCCACCACCCACCGCGCCTCGATGCGGCGCTCGCCCCCGTCGGGCGTGCGCACGAGGAGCCGGTGGTCCTCCCCGGCGCCCAGGTCCAGCGATTCGACCCTGCTCCCCGGCAGGAAGCGCACCCCGCGGTCGCGGAGCTCGCGCCCCAGCGCGTTCTCCAGGCGCCCCCGGTCGAGCTGGTAGGTGCCCACCGCCGCGGGGGGAGCCTCCGAGTGGCCCAGTTCCACACGCCGGGCGATGTCGCCGTTGTCGCCCTCGGAGAAGAAGACGCGCAGGCCGAACTTGTCGAGCTGCTCGCTGCGCAGGTGCTCGCCCAGGCCCAGGACCTCGCGCAGGTAGTGGCCGGCGACCTCGACGGTCGACTCCCCGACCTTGTGGACGGTCTCCGGGACCGGGTGCCGCTGGCGTTCCACCACCACGATGCGGGTGTCCGGGCGGCTCCGGCGCAGCTCCAGGGCGAGCGTGAGTCCGGCGGCGCCTCCGCCGACGACGGCGACGTCGTAGGCCTCGGGCGCGGACGGTCCGCGGGGTTCGGTCATGTTCTCGCCTCCGCCGGTCGCGTGGTCGGACGTCCGAGGGTGATCCAGGCGTCGTCCACGGGTTCGATGGGGTCGCGCTCGCGGTACCGGGCGACCAGCTCGGTGAGCAGCGGGTCGTCCCGCCACTGCGCGATCTGCTCGGCGGCCGCCTCCGGCGCCGCCGTGCGCAGCCGGTCCGTCACGGTGGCCACCAGCTGCCCGGCGAGCTGCTCCAGGAGGGCGACGTTGGCGGTGAACCGCTCCTCCAGCTCGTCGTCGGGCAGCCCGGCGGCCATCCCGTTGTGCAGGTCGACGATGAGGTCCAGCAGCGAATAGGGGTCGGCGAACCCGCCGGAGGAGGCGGCGTCGTCCACCCCGTGCCATTCGCGGAAGAACTGCTGCACGCGGGCGTGCACGGTCCAGGCGCGGTGCAGCCCCGCGAAGGTCTGCGGGCGCTCGTCGAGCCGCCGGAAGGCGTCGTGGAAGTACAGCAGACCGGGGACCGCCCAGTAGATGAACGTGTCCCAGATGACCTTGGCGACCATGACCCGGGCGTTGCCCATGACCGGGTACTGGCGGTGGTAGGCCAGCAGCCAGATCTCGCCGAGGACGAGGTAGACCTGGTTGTGGGCCACCGCCTTCTCGGAGACGTCCTCGCCCCGCAGGTCGCGTTCGACCAGGTCGGTGATCAGGCCGTTGCTGATGGCCATGAGGTCGCCGCCGGAGGAGTACAGGGGGTCGATGGAGATGCCCGCCTCCCCGGTCAGGCACCAGCGGTCCGCCGAGTACACCTGCTTGCACCCGTAGGCGTAGTCCTTCATGACCCGGAAGTCCTGGATCCTGCCGGCGTTGCGCCGCACGTCGGCGGCGCACTGGGGTTCGTGCTCGTCGAGCCAGGCCAGGGCGCGTTCACGCGTGTTGAACCCGTCGAAGGGGTGCACGCGGGCGTCGGCGACGATGCCCACGCTCGTGGAGCCCGAGGCCAGCGGGATCAGCCACACCCAGTAGCCGGGGCCCATCAGGTGGTTGGTGGACAGCCGGCGGCGGCCGCCGCCGACCCGGGAGCGCCACGCGTCGTCGTCGGACCAGTCCTCGACGTCGATCGGGTGGTCGATCCGGAACCAGGAGGCATTGGCCCGGTGGTCCAGGGGCTTGGCGAGGCCGAGCCGGCGCTTGAGCAGTGAGGACCGGCCGGTCGCGTCGACCAGCCACCGCGTGCGCAGGCGCCGCTCACCGCCGTCGTCGTCGCCGACGCTGACGGTGTGGTCGTCCTCCCCCGGCCCGATCTCGACGCCGGTGACCCGGCACCCAGTGCGGAACTCCACCCCCCGGTCGGCGACGAACTCCCCGAGCCGGTTCTCCAGGCGCCCGCGGTCGAGCTGGTAGGAGGCCAGGGGCGCCTCGTCGATCTGGCCGTACTCGGTGCGCCGCGCGATGTCGCAGTTGTCGGCCTGGGGGAAGAACATGCGCAGCCCGAACTTGTGCAGCTGCTCGTGTTCGAGGTGCTCGCGCAGGCCGAGCACGTCGCGCAGGTAGTGGCCCTGCACCTCGACGCTGGACTCGCCGACCTTGTGGGCGGCCTCGGGGACCGGGTGGCGCTGCCGTTCGATGACGGTGATCCGCAGCCCGGGGGCGGTCCGGCTCAGCTGCAGGGCGAGGGTCAGGCCGGCGATGCCCCCGCCCAGGATCGCCACGTCGTACCGGTCGGCCCGGTCAGGTGAGGGTGACTTCGTCGGTGTTTCGCTCACCGTGGTGCCTTTCGTCGTCGTCGCGGTCGTGGTCGGGGGCCGGGTCGGGGCCGGCCGCGGGCGGCCCCGTACGGGGCGGCCGCACGGTGATCCAGCCGTCACCGGTGGGGTCGCGGTGGCGCTCGCGCCGGTAGACGGCCAGCAGGTCGGCGATCAGGGGGTCCTGCTGCCAGCGCTGGATCATCGCCACGGCCCGGTCGTCGCCGGGGCGCGCGGCGTAGGCGTCGATCACCGCGCTGACCAGCTGCCCGGCCAACTGGGCCAGGCGGTGGGCGTTGGCCTCGAAGCGCTCCTCGAACCGCTCCGGGGTGAGCGTGTCGGCCATGCCGGAGTGCAGCTCCACCATGAAGTTCAGCGGCGAGTAGAGGTCGACGAACCGGGGTTCGAGCCCGGCGTCGTCGAGCGAGGCCCACTCGCGGAAGAACGCCTGGACCCGGTTGCTGATCCCGGTGAGGCGGCCGGAGAGGGTCTCGGCGACCACGCGGCTGTCGGTCAGGCGGCGGAACCCGTCCTGGAAGAACAGCAGGCCGAACACCGCCCAGTAGAAGGCGGTGTCCCAGATGACCTTCGAGGCCATGACCCGGGGGTGGCCCATCAGGGTGTACTGGTCCTCGTAGAGGGCGAGCCAGATCTCGGCGATGCGCCGGAACAGGGAGTCGTGGACCGCGGCGGCGGCCCGCACGTCCTCGCCGTCCAGCGCCCTGGTGACCAGGTCGGTGATGAGCCCGTTGCCGATGGCGATCAGGTCCAGGCCCGGCGAGTACAGCGGGTCGAGGAAGATCCCGGCCTCGCCCGTCAGGCACCAGCGGGCCTGCCCGTCGAAGACCTGCTCGGCGCTGTAGGAGTAGTCCCGCATGACCCGGAAGTCCCGGATCTCGTCGCGGTGCTCCTCCAGGGCGGCCGCGCACTGCGGCTCGTGCCGGCGCAGCCAGGCGCGCGCGCCGTCCAGCGTGTTGAACTCCTCGAAGGGGTGCGTCCGCGCGTCGGCGACGATGCCGACGCTGGTGGCCCCGGAGGACAGGGCGATCAGCCACACCCAGTAGCCGGGGCCCATCAGGTGGTTGGTGGACAGGGCCCGGTCGCCCTCGGCGATGCGGGCGTGCCAGAGCGGGTCGCTCGTCCAGGTGCCCACATCGATGGCGGCCCCGACGCGCAGCCACGCCGCGTTGGCCGTGTGCCCCACGTCCTTGCCCAGGCCGAGCCGGCGCTGCAGCAGCCGGTTGCGCCCGGTGGCGTCGACCACCCACGCGGCGTGGAGGCTGCGCTCGCCCTGGTCGTCGCGCAGGCGGACGTGGTGGGCCTCCCCCTCCTCGGCGAGGTCGACCCGGAGCACCCTGCCGCCCGGGAGGAAATCGATGCCGGCGGCGCGGCAGCGGCGGCCCAGCTCGTTCTCCAACCGCCCGCGGTCGAGCTGGTAGGTGCTCAGCGGCGGGAAGGCGGAGCTGCCCAGTTCCACGCGCCGGGCGATGTCGGTGTTGTCGCCGCTGCTGAAGAACATGCGCAGCCCGAACTTGCGGATCTGCTGTTCCTGGAGGTGGTCGTGCAGGCCCAGGACGTCGCGCAGGTAGTGGGCAGCGACCTCCACGGTGGACTCGCCGACCTTGTGCGCGGTCTCGGGGACCGGGTGGCGCTGCCGCTCGGCCACGGCGATGCGGGTGCCGGGGCGCGTCCGGTGCAGCTGCAGCGCGAGGGTGAGCCCGGCGGCGCCCCCGCCGAGGATCACGACGTCGTAGTGGCCGGGCCCGTCGGCGGGGCGCCCGATGCGCCGGCGGAGCGACTTCACGAGCATCGCCCGCTGCTCGGGGGACAGGTCGCCGACCCGCGATTGTGCCTCTGAAGTCATATTTCCCCTTTCGCATGAAATCGTGGGAAATACGGCTTGCACGCGGCTTACGCTTCCTGGAAGGAGGAGGCGGCGCACAACGCGGGGACGGGCGCCGGGCGGATGCGCAGGCGGGACCGGAACGCACTGAGCGGGCACAACGGCGCCGGACAAGGCCCGGCACGGCCGTCGGGCGAAGACCGTCCCCCTCGTCCGCCCCGGACCGGATCCGGACACCGCGCACCGGCGGAAGCGGCGCCCGGAGGCGACGCTCGGGGCGCGGCGCTCGGGGCGCGGGGGGCGTGGGGCGCGCCTCCCGTCAGGCTCGCGCCCCCGACACGGGGCCGGGCGGGTCCGCCCCTGTCAGGCGCCCAGCACGCGGGAGAACAGCCCGCGCAGCCCGCCCCGACGCCCGGTCTCCAGGTGCGGGGCGTGCTCGCGCACCGCACGCACCACCGCGCCCACCGAGGGGTTGACCATCTCCTCAGGCCCGACGACCACGGTCGGCACGGTCTCGTCCCCGCCGGTGATGGTCCGCACGCGGGCCGCGGCCTGCGCGTCCGACCAGATGTCCACCTCGTTCAGGCGCACACCCACCGTGCGCAGGCCTCCGCGCAGCGCCATGCAGAAGGGGCACCCGGGCCTCCAGTACAGGACCGCCCCGCCACCGCCGGCCTCGTGCTCGGACATCCTCGGCCTCCCGCCTCTCCCGTCGTCCGCCTTCCTACCCGGCCATCCTGTCGCCAGGCCCACCGGCGGCCGCGGGTTCTGTCCGGGCGCCGACACATCGCCCCGGCGGCAGCGGGTCCGCATCCCAGACTGAGGCCCCGGCGAACGGTGACCGGGGCCGGGCCCTGCGAGGGGAGGCCGGCGGCCGACTGCCCGCCAGGACCCGGGTGGTCGGCCTCGGGGCCGACCGGGTCGCGGTGGCGGTGCCGGTGGAGATCGAGGACCTGGACGGCCCGTCCGCGTTCCGCCTGGAGGCCGACGGCGGCCCGGTGGGCCCCCAGAACCCCGTGATCGACGCCGCCACCACGGTGCAGGCCGAACTCGCCCGCGCACTCCAGGGGGCGGGGCCGGCTGTCCTGCCCACTGCGCCGGCCGTTCGCACGGAGACCGCAGTGGTCAACGGCCTGGTGCCATAGCGCAGCAGCGCGAGGCGCAGAGCGGGCCGGGGGTGACGGCGACGCCCCTCTCGGCTCACCTCAGCACGAGGCGGGGGGAGGACGGCCTGTCGGCCCCGGAGACGACGCTGGGCGCACACCGGGCCGCCGCTTCGCCCGTTGAGGGATCAGGTTCCGCGGGGAACGTCGGGCAGGTGCTCCCAGAGGTCGCGCAGGGTGGAATAGGTTCCCTCGGGCAGCCGGGCGAGGAGCTCGATGACCTCCGGCCGCGCTCCCTGGAGTTCGGCGGCCGACGCGAGCCCTCCGCCCTTCTGCGGGCCGGAGGCGAAGGCCCCTTCCAAAGGGTCGGCGATCTCGGCTCTGGTCACCGTCATATGCGTGCTTCCCTTCTCATGGGTGAAGGGCGCTCGCGCGCGAGCCTGTCCCAGGCGGCGAGCGGGGCCCGGAGCGGTCGGCCCCGTGCAGGGGCGGCGGGTGGTCCGGTGCTGTGGCCCGGGTGGGTGCTCAAGAGGCCGACCCGGGCCACTGCACCGGGAGGAGGCCGGAGAGTACGCAGCCGGAAACGGCTCCGGCCTCCAACACACGAACTCTACCCTTACGTAAGAGAAGAGTTGAACGCGGGGCCTCCCCCGCCTCAGTGGCTGCCCGCCAGCTCCCCGGTCAGCCGGTCGTGCAGTGCGGCGCTGTGCTTGTTCAGCCCCACGATCTCCAGGGTCTTGCCCTTGTCCGCGTACTTGGTGGCGATCGCGTCCAGAGCGGCCACCGTGGAGGCGTCCCAGATGTGGGCGTGCGTCAGGTCGACCACCACGTGCTCGGGGTCGCCGGCGTAGTCGAACTGGTACACCAGGTCGTTGCTGGAGGCGAAGAACAGCTCGCCCTTGACCACGTAGACGACCTGCCCGCCGTCGGGGTCGGCGACCGAGGAGACGTCGACCAGGTGGGCGACCCGGCGGGCGAAGGCGATGAAGGCCACGACCGAGCCGGTGACCACGCCGATCGCCAGGTTGTGCGTGGCCACGACCGCCACGACGGTGACCGCCATGACGACGGTCTCGGCCACGGGCATGCGCTTGAGGGTGGAGGGGGCCACCGAGTGCCAGTCGAAGGTGGACACCGACACGATGATCATCACCGCGACCAGGGCGGCCATGGGGATCTGGGAGACCCACGGGCCGAAGGCGATGCACAGCACCATCAGGAACACCCCGGCCAGGAAGGTCGAGATCCGGGTGCGGGCACCGGAGGTCTTGACGTTGATCATGGTCTGGCCGATCATCGCGCAGCCGCCCATGCCCCCGAAGAACCCGGTGACGATGTTGGCGATGCCCTGTCCGACGGACTCGCGGGTCTTGTTGGAGTGGGTGTCGGTGATGTCGTCGACCAGCTTGGCCGTCATCAGCGACTCCATCAGCCCCACCAGCGCGAAGGCGAAGGCGTAGGGCGCGATGAGGGTCAGCGTCTCCATCGTGAACGGCACGTCGGGGATGCCGGGCACCGGCAGCGAGGAGGGCAGCGCGCCCTTGTCGCCGACGGTGGGCACCGCAAGGCCCGCGCCGATGGTCAGCGCCGTGAGCGCGATGATGGACACCAGCGGGGCGGGGACGACCTTGGTCAGGCGGGGGAACAGCACCATGATCACCAGGGCGGCGGCCACGAGCGGGTAGACCGCCCAGGGGACGTCCTGCAGCTCGGGCACCTGGGCCAGGAAGATGAGGATGGCCAGGGAGTTGACGAAGCCCACCATCACCGAGCGCGGGACGAACCGCATCAGCCGGGCCACGCCCAGGGCGCCCATCGCGACCTGGAAAACGCCGCCGAGCACGACCGCGGCGACCAGGTACCCGAGCCCGTGGTTGATCGAGAGCGGGGCCACGACCAGAGCCATCGCGCCGGTGGCGGCGGAGATCATGGCCTTGCGGCCGCCGACGATGGAGATCACCACGGCCATCACGAAGGAGGCGTACAGGCCGACGCCGGGGTCGACCCCGGCGATGATCGAGAAGGAGATCGCCTCGGGGATCAGGGCCAGGGCGACCACGAGGCCGGCGAGCACCTCGATCCTCAGCGTGCGCAGAGGCGGCAGGGCGGGACGTCGGCGCGTGAGCGTCGTCAGGAAGGTCATGGAACCAATCAGGGCAGGGCGGCGCACGGCACGCCGCTCGTACGGGTGGTCGTCGTCGGTCCCCGGAGGGGCGCCCGCGGTCGGCGGGCCCAGGTCACGGGGCCGTCCCGTTCGCGGCCGCACGCCGTGTACCGGCGACACTGCCGGACATGCGGGACAGAAGGTCACTCGCGCCGCAGAGAACCGCTAAGGGCGCATCGACACCACGACTCTACCCTCACGTTACGGAAGATTTCCGCCGGAGCGCCTGAGAGCACCCTCACACCCGTGCTCCGGCGGGTCGGGAGGGCGTGCGCGCGAAGGGGGCCGCGAGCGCGACGAGGGCGGGCAGTACGGCCAGCATGAGCACCACCGGGGCATAGGAGCCGAAGGCGTCGCGCCCCGCCGACAGCAGCAGGGGCCCCACCGCCGTCGAGCCGACCGCGATCGACTGGGTGAGGCCGCGCAGCGTGCCCAGGCTCGCCGTGCCGTAGTAGAACGGGAAGGCCGCCGCCTCCACCGCGCGCGCCCCGGCGGCCGCGGCCCCCAGCGAGGCCCCGTAGGCCATCGCCGTCCATCCGGGCCCCACCAGCGGCAGCAGCGCCAGCGTCGCGGCCGTGACGGTCATCGAGCCGCAGATCAGCAGCTTGGGCGGGAAGCGGTCGGTCGCCGAGGCGAAGGCCAGGGAGGCCAGCAGCCCGGCCAGGGTCTGCGGCAGGAAGTTCGCGGCCGCCTCGACCGGGGTGAGCCCCTGCTCCCCCAGGACGGACACCTGGTGGAAGAAGACCGCGGTCGTGACCAGCCCGCTGATCGCCACGGCGCTGCTGACCACCCAGAACATCGAGGTGCGCACGATCGCGCGCAGCGGCCAGGCCTCGGCGGCACCGCCGTCCTCCCCCGGCTCGCCGTCCCCGGCGCCGCGGGCGCCCCCCAGGCCGCGCAGGCCCCACAGCGCGATCGGCAGCACCACCACGGCGATCAGCGCGGCCTCGGCCACGAAGGCCTCACGCCACCCCACGGCGGCGATCAGCCGCTCGGTGGCCAGGGGGAACAGCGAGATCCCGGCGGTTCCCACGGCGGTGGTCACCCCCACGGCCGTGCCTCGGTTGCGGGTGACGCCGATGGCCACGGCCGTGGTGGCGATCATGGTCATCCCGCCCTGCCCCATGGCGCGGGCGCCGACGAAGCCGGCGGTGAGGCCCACCAGCCCCTGGGCGGCCGCCAGCAGGACGAGGAAGACGGCGAAGGCCGCGGCGACCGCCGACAGCACGACGCGGACCCCGAAGCGGTCCACGGCGCGGCCGATCCAGGGCAGGGCCACCGCCCCCGCCAGCGTGCCGATCATGTAGGCCGTGGACACCGCCGACCGGGAGACGTCCAGGTCGGCGATGATCGGGTCGACGAAGACGGACATCCCGGCGGTCTGGCCGGGACCGCTCAGGGCGAGCACGGCCCCCGTCATCGCGACCAGCGCCGCGGTGCGGGGAGCGCGTGAGCGTTCAGGGGTGGTCGGGACGTCGGTCCGAGCGCTGTCGGGGGTGGTCAGGCGTCCTCCTCATGAGACCTCGCGCCCCTGCCGGGACGCGATCGCGAATGATCGGATCATCGGAAGTCGGTGGACACACGGGCCCCGGTGGACGCGGCGGCCCTTCAGGTGCAACGGCCGCTCGGCCGTGCGCCTTTCCTACTGTGTCAAAGCTCTCTCGGACGGTGAGCGGAGCCCCGGGCATCGCGGCTTCACCGAGCGGATCCGGAGCCCACGCCCCTGGTGGACCGCCTTTTCGACCGCCGGACGGCGGCCGAGGGCGGCGGATCCGCCTGGCGGAGACGTGGTCAGGGGCGAACACGAACGCGCCGAACGTGTTCCTGCCGACCGGTTCAGGCGTGCAGGCGGGGGCGCGCTCCACGCGGCCGCACTACTCCCCCGGGTCGATGCCTCCGGCGAGGAGGGGTTCCATCACCAGACCCGGGTGC
>NZ_ANAD01000266.1 GCF_000341245.1 Nocardiopsis halophila DSM 44494 | reverse complement strand
GCAGGGCCCCGTCGTCGCCTGCGACCAGCAGCAGGCCGCGGCCGCCGCCCCGCACGGTGCCTGTGACCAGCGGCATCAGGTCGCCGTCGTGGGCGCGGTGGGAGATGGCCACCCGTCGGCGGCCGGTCAGGATGTCGTCCAGCAGTTCCACGCTCACCGGGCCACCCCCTCGGCTCCGTCGGCCAGCTCCAGGTGCTCGCCGGCGCCCATGGAGGCCGACCAGGGGGCGCCGCTCTCCGCGAGGTGCCCCGTGACCATGGCCTGATCGCCGTCGGTGCGGACCAGATCCACCGTCAGCACCCGGCCGGAGACCAGCACCCGGTCGCCCTCGCGCAGCCCGTCCACCCGGCGGACCGGGCGGGCCTGGTCCATCAGGTCGCGCAGGCAGTGCCGCCCGGCGGGGGTCAGGGCGTGGATGAGGTCCAGGACCGGGCGGGCCCACCGCTGCCTGGGCACCTCCACCCCGGCGTCGAGCAGGGCCCGCAGCGCCGCGTCCCGGTCGGCCAGGGCGTCCAGGGCCTCCCGGCGGTGGCGGTCGGCCCGCTCACGGTGCACACGCACGGACCGCCGCATCCGCTCCATCTCCTGGGCGACCTCCTCGGCGTCGCGGGCGCGCAGGTCCATCTCGGCCAGCGTGCGGGCGCACACCAGCCGCCACGGCATCCTCAGCTTCGGGAACCTCATCGGCGGGCCTCCTCCTTGCGGGCGCGGTTCGCGCGGGCCTGGGCCAGCCGGGCCAGGTCGCCATCGACATCGGGGCGCAGCAGCCGCCCCAGCCCGTAGGCCCCGGCCAGGGCGCCCACCAGGGCGGCGATCGACATGAACGTGGCCATCAGGCACCTCCAGCGGGGTCGGGGGGCGGGGCGGTCGGGGCCAGGGCGCGGGTGATGCCGGACGCGCCGGCGTCCAGGGCCATCGCGGCCGCGGTCAGCGGCAGGGCCGCCAGCCGCAGCACGATGACGGCCAGCGCGGCCAGCAGCACCACCAGCGCGGCCAGCAGGCCGCCGGTGTGGATCAGCTCTGCGGTGGTCACGGCTGCGCCACCCCCTCCTCGTGGGCGGCGGGCATGGGGTCATCGGCCGGGGCCCACAGCCCCAGCCAGGTGCCCGCATCGGCCCACGCCAGCAGCGCGGGGCCTGCGATCAGGGGCCAGGCGGCCGGGCCGACCAGGAGGTGCAGCCCGGTGCCGGCCGCGGCGGCCACCAGCACGGCGGCCGCGGTGAACAGCACGCGCGCGGTCACCGGCCCTCACCCCGCAGCACCTCGACACGGGAGTCGGCCAGGTAGCCGAGCGTCAGGTAGGAGGTGTGGTGGCCGGGAGGGGCCTCGACCTTGATCGAGGTGATCTCGCTGCGGGTGTGGGCCTGGGCGGGGCGGGTGGTGGGGTCGGTGAGGACCTTGCGCCATCCGCCGAGGGTCTGGATCAGGTCGTCCTTGTGGACTTCGTGGGCGTGGATGCGCAGGTGGGGGCTCATGCCGCCATCACCCCGAACACCGCGTCGTCGGCGGGGCTGTCGATGGCGCCGGCGGCCTGGACGCGGTGAACCGCGATCTCCACCACGGTGTCGGCGCCGGTGGGGCGCACGATCTGCCAGCCGCAGTCGCAGGCGGCGAGGACGCCGACCAGGCGCCGCCCCTCGCGGACGGGCATCCGGGTGATCTCGTGGCCGGGGGCGGCCACGCGGTCGGCGATCGCCAGGGCCAGGGAGATCCGGTCCTCGGTGGTGTCGACCGGGGCATCGGGCACACTGGACAGAGACATCGAGAGTCCTCTCGTGCGTTGGGTTTCGGTGTCTCGGCCCGGCGGAGGTGCTAGCTCCGACCGGGCCTCTTTCGTGTCGGCCTCAGGCGGCCAGGTCATAGGCGTCGTAGGCGCGGATCCGCGCCACGGTCCGGGCGGTGCGCGCCGCCTCCAGCAGCCAGGCCCGGATAGCGCGGCGCCGCGCCGGGACGGCGGCCCACCTGCGGACCACGGCCTCGGCCTCGTCCGCGTCGTCGGTGCCGAGGATCTGCGCGACGTCGGCGGTGTGCCGGGAGACCAGCTGTTCCTCGGTCAGCTCATCGGCGTCGTCGTCCAGGGCCACCGCGTCTTCCTCGTCGTCTGCGAGGGCCTCCTCGGCGGGCTCCTGGGCGGGGATCGGTCGGTGGGTGCGCGGGTCCGCGCCCGGCTCCCCGGACGCGGGAAGCACGTCGGCCAGGCGGACGCCGGCGGCCTCGGCCAGCCGCGCAAGCTCGGCGTAGTCCTCGGCGGTGGTGATCGGCCCGTAGACCAGGGCGATCAGCCGCTCGCGGGCGATCTCGGCGAGTACCTGGCGGCGCTGCTCCGGCGTCATCCCAACCTCCATTCCAAACACATCAGCCCAGGTCATAGACCTGATCCGAGCGGATGTGGCGGTCATCCCCAAGCACCGTTCTAGAACGCAAGGTATGCTGCGTTCTAGAACGGTGTCAACCTTCACCCCTCTAACCCAATAAATACGCAGGTCAACGCCACGTGGCTTGACTGAGGGACCGCCAAAGCGTTCTAGTACGCTTGTAGGAGGAAAGGAGCCGCCCATGTCGCCGCAGGTTCAGCGCCATGAACCGCCGTACAAGCAGGTCGTGCGGCACATCCGCGCGCAGATCATGAGCGGAGAGCTCAAGCACGGCGACCGGATCCCCTCTGCTCGACAGCTCACGAAGGACTGGGAAATCTCGCTGGCCACGGCCGTCAAGGTGCACAACACCCTGCGCGCCGAGGGACTGGTCCGAGGGGTGTCCGGTGTGGGGACGATGGTCTCCACTCAGGACATGGTCCTGGGCGCACGTGATCGGCTCGCCGCGAGCAGGAAGGGGAAGATCTACCCGAAGAACGAATTCGCCCGCATCATCTCGGCTGAGCTCATCGCCGCCCCCGAACACGTCGCAGACGGGCTCGGCGTCACTGCTGGCGCACCCGTTCTCCGGCGTATCCGGGTGACCTACCGCGAGGGCTCCGAGGACGCGGTTCCGGTTTCCGCCTCCACCTCGTGGTTCGACGGAGCCGTGGTTCAGCGAGCCCCTCGCCTCCTGGAGACCGAGCGCATCCCTGAGGGGACCCCCGCGTACATCGAAGCGTGCACCTCGCGCGTCATGACCTCGGCGGACGAACGGGTGACCGTCTCCACCGCCACCGAAGAAGAGGCACAGACCCTCCAACTCGACCCGGACTCCCCGATCCTTCGTGGCCAGAACCGGATCCTCGACCAAGACGACGCCGTGATCGAGTTCGGCGAGTTCGTCTCCGGCCCCAATCGGTGGCGGTCCTACTTCTACGAGATCAAGTGAGAAGCATGAAACTGATCCACTCCGGCAAGGTCCGCGACGTCTACGCGGACGGTGACGACCTGCTCCTCGTCGCCTCCGACCGCGTCAGCGTCTACGACGTCGTCCTGCCGACGCCGATCCCCGAGAAGGGCAAGGTCCTCACCCAGCTCTCGCTGTGGTGGTTCGAGCAGCTCGCCGACCTTGCCCCGAACCACCTCGTCTCCGCCACCGACGTGCCGGAGGAGTGGGCGGGGCGCGCGATCCGGTGCCGGCGGTTGGAGATGCTCCCGGTGGAGTTCATCGCCCGCGGCTACCTCGCAGGGCTGGGGCTGAAGGAGTACGAGAAGCAGGGCACCGTCTCAGGCGTCGCCCTCCCCGACGGCCTGGTCGAAGGCTCCAAGCTCCCCGAGCCGATCTTCACCCCCACGACCAAGGCCACCGAAGGCCACGACGAGTTCATCACCTTCACCGACGTCGTTGAGGAGATCGGCAACGAGACCTCCGATGAACTGCGAGAACTAACCCTGAAGATCTACAGGCGAGGTGCCGAGATCGCGGCAGAGCGCGGAATCATCATCGCCGACACCAAGCTGGAGTTCGGCCGCGCAGCCGACGGGACGCTCGTCCTCGGCGACGAAGTGCTGACCTCGGACTCCTCCCGGTTCTGGCCAGCGGAGGAGTGGGAGCCTGGACGGCCCCAGCACGCCTTCGACAAACAGTTCGTGCGCGACTGGTCCAGCACCCTCGACTGGGACCGGACCCCGCCCGGGCCGGAGATCCCCGACGAGATCGTCCGTGCCACGCGCGACCGCTACGTCGAGGTCTACGAACGCATCACCGGCATGACCTGGAGATAGAGATGTACCAGCCCTACGACCGCAACAAGTTTCTCGGCCAGGTCGAAGACCTTCTCCGGGAGGCCGGCCTTTCCCCCGAGCGGCAGTCCTCCCCTTCGCCCTACGGCGCCGCAGACCAGCTGCTCCAGTCTCTCGGGGTGAGCCCGGTGATCGACCACGTCGAGGCTCTCAGGGCGAACCTGGACTCTCCGTGGCCGGAGAAGGATGAGACACCAGCCACCTAACGACCTCCGGGGCCCGGACCGCGTGGTCCGGGCTCTCTTCGGGCCATCGGTGTGACGCGAGAGCCACCGGTTTCATCCGGACGGTGTTGTCATGCCAGGTGACCTCAGTAAGCGCTAAGGTCGCAGGAACGAATAACCCCAGACATGACGAAAGCCCGGGCTGCCACCCGGGCTCCGTCTACAACCAGTAGCTGAGCGTTGACACCATCTCCGCAGCTCAGGCCACCAGCACTAGCAATTTAGTCGCAATCGTACCCCACCTCGTAGTGGGGATGCAGGTGGGCTCCACGGCTTCGCGAGGTTCGTGTCGGCGCTCTAGGAAGCGATACGTGTGACCGACACCGAGATGACCCTCCACGCCCCCACCGAGGGCGACGGCCACTACAAGGCCAAGACCCTGCAGTGGGTCGACCTGTGCCCCCACATGGGCGGCGCCGAGAAGACCCTGCTGCGGGTCCTGACGAACCTCACCACGACCGAGTCGCCCACCCGCCGGATCGCCCCGGCCCACCTCCGGCAGATGGTGTTCTCCGGCCCTGTCGCCGTCGGCGAGGAGCCGAAGGTGATCTCCTCCAGCGGCCTGCTGCGGCTGCTGCGCAGCCTCGCGGCGATGGGCCAGATCACCGCCCCGGACGGCTCGCCCCTGCGGTTCAGCTCGCGCGAGTCGGCCCAGTTGCGGGGGGTGTCCATGGCGATCTGGCGCTACCCCCGCCACGAGTGCGGGTGCGCCCGCAACGCCTTCGACGCCCTGGCGGTCACGGAAGGTAAGGCCCCCCGGTTCGGCCCCGCGAGCAGCGACCCGGCCGCGTCCTGGCCCTCCACCCCCTCCGAGCAGGCGGGTCAGGAAGATAACCCGCCGGGTCAGGAAGATAACCCGCCGGGTCAGGAAGATAACCCGCCGGGTCAGGAAGATAACCCGCCGGGTCAGGAAGATAACCCGCCGGGTCAGGAAGATAACCCGCCGGGTCAGGAAGATAACCCGCGGGGTCAGAAAGTTGACCCGGATACGCGGAGTGACCAGCAGGAACACGGGTCACCCACTACTTCTTCCTCTTCTTTTTCCTCTTCTTCTTCCGCGAGCCCTGCCGCACCACAGGCCTCGCAGGGGTCGGGCGGAGAAGAAGAAGACCAGCCGAAGGCCGGGAAGAACAGGAAGCCTTCCCACTCCGGTGCCGAACTCGTGCAGGAGCGCACCGGCGCCACCGCCGAGGAGGCCCAGGCCGTGATCGCGCGGCTGGACGAATCAGCCCGGCGCAACGGCACCCCGATCGGCGTCATGGGCCGCTACGTCGAGGGGTGCGCAACCGAGGACCTGGAGCGGCACCTGGCGGCGGTCCGCCGGGACGCCGAGGCGGCCGCGCGGCCGCGCGTCCCGGCCCAGCGCGCGGAGTGCGAGCGGCACCCGGGCAACTCGGTGCCGTGCGGCCCGTGCGCGGGCGAGCTGTTCGCGGGTGGCGCCGAGGCCGATCAGGTGCGGGCGCTGCTGGCCCGTGTCGGCACGCAGGCGCGCCCGGATCTGGCGGCGAATCCGCGGATCGGGGCCGTGCCCGCCTCGGCCTGACCCCTGTCCCTGTTCGATTCGCCCCTTGGACGTGAAAAAGGGGCGGCGAGCCCGGTTGACCGCCTGCTGCTCGCCGCCCGCCCCACCCCTGTGAAGGATGGAGACCCCCAGTATGACCGAGGTGTACGAGCACGAGGCCGCCGTCCCCGACGAGCTGCGCCACCTGTACGACATCGACCTGGAGAAGACCGTGCTCGGGTGCGTGCTGATGTCGCCCGAGGACGCCGATGCCGCCCTGGCCGACGCCGCCGACCGCCTGTGCGCCGCCGACTTCTACCGGCCCGCGCACGCCACGGTGTGGAACGCCGTCCAGGCCATGGCCGACCGCCGGACCCCCCTGGAGGCCACCGCCCTGGTCGCCGAGCTGCGCGAGCAGGGCGAGCTGGAGCGGTGCGGCGGCCCCACCTACATCGCCGGCCTCATCGGCAAGGGGATCACCCCGGCCAACGCGGGCTACTACGCGCGCAAGGTCGCCGAGATGGCCCGCAAGCGCCGCTACTTCGAGAGCGGCACCCGGTTCCTCCAGATGGTCACCTCCGGCCAGGGCGAGGCCGACGAGCTGGCCGAGGCCGCCGAGGAGCTGCTGGGCGGCCTCCACAGCCGCGGCCCGGGCGCCGATGCCGTCGAAGAGGTCGAGCAGATGCTGCCCGACGTCATCGACGACCTGGCCTCCGACGAGGACCCCATGGGCGTGCCCTCCGGCTTCGCCGACCTGGACACCAAGCTCAACGGGTTCCAGCCCGGCGAGCTGATCGTGGTCGGCGCCCGCCCCGGGGTGGGCAAGACCGTGTTCGGGGTGAACGTGGCCACGGCGGCCGCGCGCGCCGGGCACCGGACCCTGTTCGTGTCCCTGGAGATGAACCGCAAGGAGATCGGCCACCGGCTGCTGTCGGCCGAGGCCCGGGTGCCGCTGCACTCCATCCGCTCCAAGAAGCTCTCCGAGGACGACTGGGCGCGCCTGGCCAAGGCCCGGCCGGACCTGTCGGCGCTGCCGCTGGCCATCAGCCACGACCCGGCGATCACCTTCAACCAGATCCGCGCCGAGATCCGCCGGCAGGCCCGCCGGGGCCTGGGGATGGTGGTCATCGACTACCTGCAGCTCATCCAGGACCCCGACTCCAAGTCGGCCGACACCCGTGAGCGCGAGGTCGCGCTGATGACCCGCGGGCTGAAGGTGCTGGCCCAGCAGGTCGGGGTGCCGATCATGGTGCTGGCCCAGCTCAACCGGGAGTCGATGCGGCGCGAGGACACCCGCCCCCGCTCCCACGAGCTGCGGGAGAGCGGGAGCGTGGAGCAGGACGCGAACACCATCATCCTGATCCACCGGGAGGACGCCCACGATCAGAACTCCCCGCGCTCGGGGGAGGCCGACCTGATCGTGGACAAGAACCGCAACGGCCCCAAGGGCGATGTCACGGTCGCCTTCCAGGGGCACTACGCCTCGTTCGTGGACATGGCCCCCGAACCCGCTGCGGGCGTCTGAGGTGCCGCGTGAGCGCCGCAGGGCCGCCGCCCCACTCTCGCGGGTGGGGCGGCGGCCCCGGCGCCCCAGCGGGTGTCTGGTGGCCCTGCTGCACCAATGAGCGCGGCGGGGCGAACTACGTGAACGCCGTACAGGTGGCGCATCCGGTCGGCAGGATGGGCGCTATGGACGAGCACCAGCCCCCCGTTCCCAACCCGTCGATGACCCCGGCGCAGCAGCGGTTGCTGCGCCTGTTCCTGATGCTGCCCGCGCCGCGCCGGCCGCTGGACGATCAGATCACCAAGACCGAGGCAGAGCGGTTCTGGGAGGTCATGTCCCGTTCGCTGCACGCCGTCCCCAGAGAGAACCCTCAGGAGGACGCGGCCGAATGGGTTATGGAGACCGTCGCCACCCTGGTCAAGGCCCAGGGCGACCCCGAGCCCGAGTTTGCTGCGCTCTCGCCGGTGAACCTCGCCTTCCGCCGACTGGCCTCCCTGGCTCTGGAGGTCTTCGGCGAGATCTCCGAGGAGCAGAGGGTCGCGCTGGGCAGGGCACTGCGCTCGGTCACACGCAGGCCCGGGGTGTGGGCTAACGAGTGGCTGCGGCTGCTGCGGGAGACAGCGATGGAGGTGTGCGTCGAGACGCTGCCCTATGAGGGGGATGAGCTTGCGCAGTTCAGCTCGTTCTGGGGCGACCCCCGGCAGACGAAGGAGGGAACCGTGCAGACGCGGCCCGCACCGGAGACCCCGCCGCCGGGGACGTAGCCGGCGCCGCCCGCCCGGGGAGTTTCCCCGAAGCGTCGACCGGGGCGGCGGTGCGGGTGCCAGTATCGGAACTCCCGCCGCCCACCACCCCCAGGTCGGAGGAGCACCGTGCCGAAGAAGAACAAGAAGAAGCGTCGCGGCCCCCGCCCCCAGCAGCGCACCCGCACCGCGCCCCGCCCCGCGGGGCCGGTGGTCATCGACCTGCCCCGCGGCGGCGAGGCGCTGATCCGCCTGGAGATCGACCCGGCCGCCGCCCCGGAGGAGCGTGAGCTCGCCGAGCGGTACTGGACCCCCGGCCCCGGCGGCGGGTGGGCCGAGCCCGTGGCGGAGCTGGGGGCGGTCTCCCGCGTCGGCGCCGACGTGAAGAAGGTGAGCACCGCCTACCTGCTGCACCGCACCTGCGCGACCTGCCAGACGCCCCTGGAGGTGGCCAACCGCAGCGGCGCCGCAGTCCTGGCCGGAGACGACCTGCGCCGCTACGACAAGGTGAAGCGCCTGTGTTCGCCCTGCCAGCGCGCCCACGAGGAGGAACAGGCCGAACGGCACCGCCTCGCTCGAGAACAGGAGCGGGCCGCTGAGGAGAAGCGGCGCCAGGCCCTGAAGGAGTTCCTCGAACTCGGTACCTTCCCCAGCGAGGCCGAAGGCCTCTCCGAGACGGAGCTGCGCCGCGTTCGCCGCATGTGCGGGCTCAGGGCGGACGACGACGAAGAGCGGATCGATGTCCAGGCGGCGTGCCTGCTGTACGCCATGGTCGAACACGCCCGCACCGGCCGCCCCATCCCTGCGCAAGAGACCCTTACCTCAGGCTGGATGCACCCCTCGGCAGACGAATGGGCGCTGATGGTGCGTCTTTTCCGGCGTGCCTGGATCCGCGTCCACCCCTCGGCCGACGAGGGGATCACCGTCAAAGAGGACGGCGGCATCAGCTTCGACCCCCACAAGGTCCCCTTCCGGCTGGCGACCTCGCCCGCGAGCACCTGGGCGGACCTGTCGGCCGTCCTGCTCGCCCACAGCACCGGCGAGAACCTGGGGCTGATCGAGGGCGAGATCCGCACGATGGAGGCCTTCAGCCTGCACACCTACCTCCACCGGCAGCTCGTGCTCGACTACAAATACCCGCCGGTTTCCGAAGCCCGCATCACCGAGCTGTACGAGCACCTGCACCGCGGCCTGGACCACTTCACCTACCTGCAGATGCTCTGCCTGTGCTGGAGGGCTGCCGCCACTGCCGCGGCCTGGAAGGAGCGCAACGGCCGCACCGACGCCCAGGCCTCCTCGGCCACCGTCACCACCCTGGGCGGAAAGATCGACCACACGCTGGAGACCCGGTCCCCGCTCCCGGAGTACGTCCTGCCCAAGGACCACCCGGAGCCGCCCGTCCTGAAGCCCGCCCGCGCCCTGCTGGCGAAGCTGGAGGAGCGCGTCGCCGCCCGGGAGGGGTGCGTGCTGCACGATCTCCACCCGATCCCGTGCGGCCCGTGCCTGGGCATGCTCTACGAGGGTGGGGACAGCGCCCAGGAGATCCGCGAGCACTTCGCGTCGCTGGGCGAGGATGCGGTGCGGCTCCGCCCGGACCTGGCGACCAAGGCCCACACCTTCGCCTGACCGCCGGCGTCGACCGGTCGACCCCCGCCCCGCGCGCGAAGCGGGGGCCTGCCCCTGCGTCAGGAAGGGCAGACCCCCGGGGCGCCCGCCAGGCCGAGGTATGGGGCGGGCGCACACAGGCGGCCCCGGGGCTCCCCCTGCATACGTGCTCTGGGGCCGCGTCCCGCCGAACCTAACCCGCACCGCCCCGGCCCCACCGGGCGTTGCCGAAAAAACACGCTCGGGTGGTACCAGCTCACGAATCGTGGGCGGGCGCGGGTCCCGCCGACCGCCTGGCCAGAGTTTTCACCGCGCCCCCGGTCGTGCGTTTACCCCTGGTCCCGCGAGTAGGGCGGGGACGGGGCTGGTGGCGTCCGCCCTCGTGGACACGGTCCCGCCCCCGCACCACCACGGTGACGACCAGCAGCGACAACGGGTTCACGCCGCGCCGCTCGAACGGGGTGCGGAAACCCCGGGATCGGGTCACACCCGGCGCCCCGGTCCGGGTGACCCCCGGGCGGGTCGACCACCCCGCCGACCGCCCCGACCACCCCGGCCTCACTCCAGCCTCATCTGGCCCTCCGGGACGTCCTCAGACCGGCCTGTGAGGCGCCGCTGGCACCTCCGGCACGTCACCTGCCCCTCGGCGGCCCGCAGCCGCAGAGGATCCGCCGAGGCGCGGCACAGCACCGCCGGGACGCGCACACCCGCCCAGATGCTGTCGGTGACCGCGTGGACGACGTCGCCGTCACCGATGCGGGCGCGTCCGCCGGCCAGCTCCTCCCACCTCCGGTGCAGCACGGCTGCCAGGTGGTCCACGTCGGCATGCGCCGACCCCGAGTCGGCGGGGACGAGCGGCTCCTGGCGGCGGTGGCGGTCCATGGGTCCATGGTCGACCACGGGCCCGACACGCCGCGGGCCCCCCGGGGGAGGCTGCGGTAGGCGACTCCCTGGCCGGAGGGGGACCGGCCAGGGCGCCGCCCACTGGATGGAGTTCAGCACCGCGCGCCCGGTGCGCCCGGGGTCTCTCCCACCGCCGAACGCGGACCGCGGAACCGCCCTTCCCCAAAGGGAAGGAAGGGTGCTCCGGGAATGAGCAACTCCGATCGCCGCACCGGCGGACCGAAAACCCCGTTTTTGGGAAACTACTTAGGAGATTCCCAGGATTCTCAGGCTCCGGGCCAGCGACCCGCGAATAGTACTTTCCAGTAGGACGCGCCCATAACTCGAACGGACGCTCCAGGACGGACGAAGACGATCCGGGACGCCCTGAGACGCCCGTGGACGGGGACTGACGCATCCGGGATCCCACACCCGCAAAACCAGTGAACCGGGAGCAAAAGGGGCCCAACGGAACGGTGAGCGCATTCCGGGCGCGGGTTGTGCTATGTGCACTTGGATGCGTCTTACGCGTCGGATAGCGTTCCGCGTGCGCGCCATTCGGGCGTCCGGCCTATCTCTCCCATAAGCCGTGATTCCTATCGCCTCGGTGCGCAACCGGGAACCGAACTCCGATCGTCAAGGAATGGATATGTTGATATTGAGGGATTCCCGCGCCATCGGGCGGGTCGTCATCGTCCTGGTGGTCCTCGTCGTCGCCTGGGCCCTGCGCGGCGCCGGCCACGACCTGGCCACCGCCGCCCTGCTCTCGGCGGCCATCGTCTCCCTGGCCGCCGACGCCGCCCGCCGCGTGGTGGGCGCGCCCCGGGAGGTGCGCGCATGAGCACCGACCTGCTGGAGCCCACCGGCCCCAACGAGGCCATCCGCCTGCGCCCGACCGTCTACCGCCCCGCCCCCGACGCCCACCCCCACCGGATGCGCCGGGAGGCCGACGGCGCCGTCTACGGGTGGGTGCGCATGGAGCCGGTCACCGCCCCCGAGCCGCACCAGGCCCCGGCCGTCCACGTCACCCTGGGCCAGGTGCAGGACGCCGGGCCGAACGAGAGCCCCCCGGGCACCATCAGCGACCTGGAGGGCTACGACGAGCGGCCCGACCCCCTGCAGGCCCGTACCCCCGGGCAGTTCGTCCAGGCCATGAGGGAGTTCAGGGCCTGGGCCGGCGACCCCTCCTTCCGCGACCTGGAGGCCCGCACCGGCGGCAACGTCTCCCGCACGGCCTTCCACACCGCGCTCAGGGGACCCGACCTGCCCAAGATGCTGGTCGTCAGTTCCTTCATCGGTGCCTGCGGCGGCGACCGCGAGGAGGTCCGCCGCTGGACCACCGCCTGGAGGCGCCTGCGCAAGGCCCAGCAGGGTGAGCACGAGACGACGGAGGAGACCATCCTCCGGCTGCTCACCGACCAGGACTGAGCCCGGCCACCGGCACCGCCCGTGAAGCGGGCGCGGCCGCGGACCCACCCCGTCCCGCCGCGCACGGCGCCCACAAGGCGCCCCGCTCCGGGCTGTCCACAGCCCCGAAGAACGCCCTGGCGGCCGCCGCCTACTCGGGGATGTCGACGTACCAGTTGGTAGCGATGGTCCCGCTCGGACAGTAGGCGTAGGAAGTGCGGTTCCCAGGGTTGAGCCAGGGGCCGAAGTAGTAATACCCGTTGTTGCAGCGGACCGAGGCCCGGAACGCGTACTTGGAGCTGCAGCGCGCCCACGATCCCTTCTTCCACGGCAGCAGGCCCCCCACGCACTCGGGAGGGACGTAGCCGTCCTGCAAACGGGCGCCGGACGGGGGCGGGGCCTCCGTCGTGCTGGCGGAGGCGGGCGACGTCGTGACCGTGGTGAGGGCGACGGCAACCGCAAGGAGAACAGTCCAACCTGCGCTCGAACGTTTGGTCATCTCGGACCCCCTGATCCGATGGGAGGGCGAATGCCGCCTTCCACGATCCGGGCATGCCTCGCGGCGGGCAAGCTGGAGTACCTGGCCAGCTTCGGCCTAGCCGCAAAAACGCGCACACGGCTCTACCCTCGCGCCGGGCGCCCTCGGAGGGATCGCGACCCCCCTTACCTCTGGCACCCGTACACACCCCGAACCCCAGGATCCTCCCGGGCCGGGCACCCCCAGGGGGAGGCCTCCCCCTACTGCCCGGAGGCCGGCGTCTCCGGGGCCTGCAGGTACCACCCCGGCGGCGGGTCCGACGGGCTGGAGGGGAACCACCCCTGGAAGTGCCACACGTACCGGTCGCCGTCCTCGGGGGCGTAGACCGCCCGCGGGTCGGTGTCCTCGTCCTCACCGCGCTCGGGGATGTCGACGCCGTCGGGCACGATCAGCATCGTCCCCAGCTCGTCCGGGTCGGCGCCCTCGATGTCGCTCCTCCGGTAGATCCGCTCCAGCGACCGGCCCGCCCAGTACCGGGGGCCGCCGACCAGCCGCACAGGCACGTACTCCTCATCGCTCATAGGCCGATCCTCGCGGCCGCCGCCGACGGGCGCGCCGGTTACTCGCGAGTTTCAACGGATCCAAGCAACCAAGGGGGCAACAGAGGGCCGGTCGGTCACTGCGAGGCGGGCTATCTCCCCCGGAGATACAAAGGCTCACCGGAACCACACGAGTATTTCGTCAGTGACGTTCAATCGGAGGCGTGCCGTGGAGGCGTTCGCGGTGCACACGCCACCGCCCGCCCCCGGCCCCCTGCCCGGCCGCCGGACGATACAGATGTGCATCCCAGCCACCAGGCCCCGTTCCGTCAGTGACGCTGGCGACCCCGGCCCCGCGCCGGGGCCGTATCGAGCGAAGTGAAGATACCTGCGTACTCCTGCCTACGTCGTTGGGTTCCGTCAGTGACAGAATCCCGGGGCATGGACGACCCCGAGAACCGCCAGGACGTGCCGCCGGACGCGGTCTACGACCAGGGCGAGCCGCCCGTGATCCCGCCCGGCCCCGGAACCGTCAGCCGGATCAGCGAACGCACCACCGAGCGCGTCGTGGAGCGCACCTGCGCCTGGTGCGGAACCCCCATCGCCATCGGCCGCCGCGGCGGCCGCCCCCGCCGGTACTGCACCCGGTCCCACCGCCAGCGCGACTACGAGCTGCGCACCGCCCTGGCGCGGCGCGAGCGCGACCGCCAGGCCGGCACCGCCCGCGCCGCCGACGAACCGGTCCGCGAAGTCGTCGAGCGCACCCGGGTGCGCACCGTCGTGCGCACGGTCCGCGCCCCAGCTGAGGAGGGCGGCGCGGACACCGGGGACAGGGGCGGACAGCGCGGCCAGGCGCCCCCGGAGCCGCCGCCGCAGGGGCGGGTGGACCTGCGGGCCCGCGCGGTCACCGGCTACCTGCGCCAGATCGAGGACGCGATCGCCGCGCGGCGGATGGACCCCCGCGACCACCGCAAGATCTACGACGCCCTGGTCGGCGTGATGGCCGCGCTCGGCCGCGCCCACCCCGGCGGCCTGGACGCCCTGCAGACCCGGCGCCGCTGAGTCCCGCGCCGATTCGTCGGACCTGCGGCCAGTGCGCAGGTATCTCCGACACGGCGATTCAGGAGTGTCCCGGCATATCGGTCACTCGTGGCAGCGCCCCGGCCCCGCCGCCACGCCCATCGGGCGCACCGGAGCCACGGAGGACATCGTCGATCCACACTCCCAGGCACTATTAGCAACGTCACTGACGGAATCCTGGCAATCGACCGGTATGCACTTAGGTATCTGTGCGATAGCCGCCGCCCCATTGGGGCGGCGCGGCCGCCGTCCACAGCCGGGCGGGACGCCCTG
>NZ_ANAD01000265.1 GCF_000341245.1 Nocardiopsis halophila DSM 44494 | reverse complement strand
GCGGGCCGCCACCGCGCGGCCGACGCCCGGCCCCCGACAGGGGCCAGCCCCCGCAGTGCCTCCCCGCCGCCCGCTCCGGCCGGAGGCCATCGGGGGGTGGGTTGCCGACCCCGTTGGGGATGAGCAACCCACCCCCCTCGGGCGGGGCGCGCGCTGGCCGGGGTCGGCCGCCCCGGTCCCGGGGCCCGGGGCGACCGCGGCTGGGAAGATGCCCCCGCGGACGAAGCTGAGGGAGGAGAGCGTGTCAGAGCTCGAAGAGAAAGCCGCCGAGTACGCACGCCGACTGCGCACGCGCGCCGCGCAAGAGGCCGAGACCGAACGGACCGCAGCACAGGAGGAGGCCCGGAAGCGCGACCAGGCGAAGGAGTTCTTCGCCTTCGCCCGCCGCCACGGCGCTCCTGCCCTCCCCCGCTACTACGTGCGGGAGGAGGCCCACGAGGGCCGGCCGGAGCGCTATGAACGGATCGACGAGCTGTGCGTCGTGGCGCGCGCGTGGAACGACGCAGTCAAGAAGTTCGACGGCCGGACCTGGGCCGTCAGCGCCGACGGCGCGGTTCACCGCGAGGTCTCCGTCAGCGCCTGGCCGGGCCACACCCCCAGAGAACTCGGCATCGTCGACCGCTGGTTCTTCATCACGCGCTACAGCGACAGCGGGCCCAACTACATCAACACAGACTCCTTCTACGACGAGGCCCTCCCCGCGGCGGCCGCTGCGCTGCTGGAGCCTGCACCACTGGCCCAGGGCATGAGTACGGGACTGCAGGACAACGGCTGGATCGGCTACCGGCCCCTCTGAGCCGCCGCAGAACCTCCATCGCCCCCCTCGGCCCCCGCGATGAGGCTGCACGTCCCTCCTGCTCGGCGGCGCCGTGGCCGCCACCCGTCCCCCTCGTGACCAGCCCATACGCTGATGCCCATGGAGGACTGGGTGCCGTGGCCGCCGACACCGGGACAGCCCGGCCACCCCATGCGGGTCGCGGCGTGGGTGTGCCGCCTGCTCCCCGCCGAGCTTGTGCGTGCGGTGCCGGCCCTTGCGGAGTACCCCAGGGCCGCGGGCCGCACGGCCTGGTACTGCGCGCAGGCCACCCTGACCGCTCGCGGCCGTGACGACGGCGTCCCGATCAGCCTGTCGGCCGCGATCCCGCCGGGCGCCCTCGACGGGCTGCTGCCGGAAGAGGACGTCGTTCTCCTTCGCGGCCTCCAGCTCGACGTGGACACCACCACCCCCGCCGAGANCGGGCCGACCCTGCCCCGTCACGTCAGCGGCTGAGCCGCCGGAGCCCTCCACTGCGCTGACCTGCTGCGATGCCGAGCTACATCGCGCCATAGCCGCCCTAGCGATAGCGATATAGCAGTCGGATAGTCTTTCACCCAGCGAATTCGATGACGGATTCCGGAGCGAAACGCCGTCGAACATCGCACGACACAAGAACGGGCCCGCGCTCCCGCCTGGCAGCAGTCGCGCGGACCCGAACCCGAGGCCTCAGTCGGGCGGCTCAGCCGCCTAGCTGAGGCCTCCGTCGTGGAACCGGTCGATCAGGAAGCCGACGATGGCGCGCACCACGCCGGCCAGAACGGGGCCGACCCACCACGGGGGCGACCACCTTCCCCTCTCCCGAGCCATGCTCCACTCCTTCCCGGACGGGTTCCCCGCGGCCGCCGTGTGCGGCCGTCTCAGCCGTCCTAGGCGCGGCTGAGCCCCCGAGAAGGTCATTGGCACGTTACCCGAGTCAGGCGGGACCGCCTTCCACGGCGGGCACTAGATCTTGTGGTCAACTTACGAGCGGAGCGGGCTGGCGTCCGTTAAAGGTCGAGTTTGCGGAGCATGTTGTGCTCCCACCCCTTCGCGGGGCGGATGTAGGCGTTGATCGCGGTGGAGGACTCGGCCCAGCGGCCCTGGGCGGCGATCTCGGAGCGGTCCACTCCCCGCCGCGCGGCCGCGGTGGCCGGGCCCGAGCGCAGGCTGTGCGCGCTGACCCCCTCCAGGCCCGCGTCGGCGGCCATCGCCTTGACCACCCGGTTGATGCCGTCCCCGCTCATCCGCCCCGACCCGCGGATCAGGGTCTCGGGGGTGCCGGCGGGGCGGCCGTGCCGGTCGACGCCGCGCAGCAGCGGCCCGGAGGTGATCCCGGCGGCGGCCAGCGCGTCGGTGTAGGCGCGGGCGGTGCGCACCGCGCAGGTGAGGCGGTGGGTGCCGTAGGTGACCTGCACCAGAGCCCCGCGGCTGTCGCGGTCGGTCTTGGAGGTGGCGATGAAGACCTCCAGGCCGTCCTCGGTGAAGGACAGGTCGGCGACGTCCAGGCCCGCGAGCTCGGAGCGGCGGGCCAGCATGGCGTAGCCGAGCAGGACCAGGGCGCGGTCGCGCAGGTGCGCGAGGGTGTTCTCGGGGCGGGTGGCCAGCATGGCGCGCAGGTCGGCGGTGGTGATGGCGCGCGCCCGCTTCCTGCGGCCCCCGGCCTGGGCCCATTCGCGGCGGTGGCCCTTGATGACCATGCGGGCGGCCTTGGCGTTGGTCGCGAGGTCGGCGGCCCGGTGGCGGCCCTGGATCGAGCCCAGGACCCGCTCGATGCTGGCCGGGGACAGGTCCGTGGTGCGGGTCAGGTGGGTGACGAAGCTGGCCAGGGTCGCGCCGGTGGCCGGCATCGGGGTGCGCCCGTGCTCGGCGCACCAGGCGGTGAACTTCTTCCAGTCCTCGTCGTAGGCGCGGTGGGTGGCCTCGGACCACCCCTTCTGGACCGCCTCGGCCGCCTCCGCGGTCAGCGCGTCGTCGTCCACGGCCGCCGCCTCGGGCAGGGCCGCGTCGAGGGGCAGGGGGAGCAGGGCGTCGTCGTCGGCCATCGGCAAGGGGCCTTTCCAACGGGGCGGATGTCCGGTTCTACCTCGCGGGAATGCATATTATCGCGAAGAAGCCCGCCGGTGAGGGCGGCACGCGACGGAGGGGCCTGTGCCAGAGCGCACAGGCCCCTCCCAAGGGCACGAGGTCCGGTCAGCAGATGTAGATGCTTTCGGGGGACTCCCGATAGGCGAGCTTCTTGCCCGACCCGTCGTAGTAGTTGGCGTAGGACCAGACCCCGCCATAGAAGGAGCAGGAGACATCGATGAAGCGCGCGCCTGAGGCGTCGTCCACGTTCCAGCACTTCGAGTGGAGCGGCCCTCCCGGGACCACCCCGTTGCCGGAGTAGTTCGCCGACAGGCACACCTTGCGCACCTTGGGCGCGAATGACCAGGCGACGGGGAAGCGGATGTTGCCGGTGGCTATTCGTGTAGGGGCAGACGCCCAGTACTTGGGTGCGGCGGCGGTACTGCTACTGCCCTCGTTGGCCGGAGCAGGGGTCCCGGCCGCAGCCGCAGGCGATGATGCGAGCGTGCAGGCGACGGCCAGGCCGGCGATGGTCGCGGCGGTGCGGGCGAGGGTGATCTTCCTGAGCATGAGCTTGGGGGATCCTCACGATCGGTGTGTTGGCCTTCTCAGCCCGCCGACCACGCTAGGTGTACCGCTGCACCGATCCCAGGAAACGGCGGGTGAACGAAGGCGCCCTGACCGCATGCGGTCGATCATGCCGCCAACGCCACGGGGCACGCCGCGTGCTCACCGTTCGCCTGCACCTACTCGTGCGGGTTGCGGAAACGCTGGCTTATCGAAACCCAGAAGGGCGCGGAGGGCGGCGCGTGCTTAGCGCGCCGCCCGGTCGACTCAAGTCCCGGGGTCAGCGGATGCGCTTGCCCAGCTCCCGGCTCAGCACCTCCAGCGCCTCTGCAGCCCGGGCACGGTCGTCTCCGGCGGACTTGACCCAGCGCATCACATCGTCGGCGTGATCCAGCAGCTTCCTGAGAGGGTCGTCCGCCGCGCCGTGGAGATCGAGGTGGATGTCCTCCACGATCTCGCGGTAGAGCGCGCTCGCCTGCTCCAGGCGGAAGGCCAGGGTGCTGGTGTGGTGGAAGACACCGTCCTCGCCCGGCCGCAGCACGCCCTGGCGGGCCAGCGCCTCCAGCTCCTTAGCGATGAAGTCGTACAGCTCCGGCCCGCCGTGGCCGTCGCGCATCGCCTCCCAGAGCTCCCGGTTTTCGACGTAGGGACGCCCTTGGTTGTGAGAGGCGCATACCTCCCTGTACAACCGCATCCGCTGCTGGTCCTCAGGGGTGGTGGCGAAGTTCCCCTCGATCTCGATCCGGCCATTGGGGTGACGGGTGATCTGCATGGTGGTCCTCCAGAGGGGGTGTGCCGGGCCATGCTCGCACCCTGCGCGGCCCCCGTACCCGGGTCACACGTGGCTGTCCGGAGGCGGTCACTACTCCGGGCGCGCGGCCTCCGCGACGCGCACCAGCGCTCGCCGGGCCCGCTCCTCGGCGTCGCCTCCCGCCTCGGCTCGGCGGATCCGCCCGGCCCACCGGTCGACCCACAGCGCCAGCGGGAACCGCTCCACCGCCGCGTCAGCCTCCTCGTCCAGGTCGGCCGAGCCGAGGTCGGCGACCAGGTCCTCCCAGACGTCCTCGCCGGAGGCGGGCACGCCCTCCTCGGAAAGGGCCCGGTGGTAGGCGCCACGCAGGCGCACCGCCCGGTCGAGGGACTCCTCCGCCTCGTCGGCGGCGTCGCGCACCGCGGAGACCAGGGCGCGCACCCGCTCCTGCTCGGTGTCGGCGCCGGGGGCCTCGTACTGGAGGCGCCGCAGGGTCTCCAGCAGCGCGGACCGTGCGGCCGCCGCCGCGCCTTCTTCCGCCGGGTCGGTCATTCCCACCTCTCTCACCAGCAGTGATACGCCTCGCACCCGTGCGACGTCGCACGTCTCTCACGCGTGATACGTGTGCGAGATCTTGTCGGCCACCTCGTCGGCGCGCTCCGCGGCGGCCCGCAGCAGGAGCGAGGCGACCTCGTGCTTGGGGCGGCGGGTGGCGTGGTGGACATCGTCGACAGCGGCCTGGAACGCCTCGGCCGCGTCGCGCTCGACGTACCAGCTCCGGCGGGTCTTCTCCGGCTCCTCCTTCTGCGGGGCGCTCGGCGCGGACGGTGCCGGGGCGGCCGCCGGCGTCTGGGCGGCGGCGTGCTCCTGGGCGCGCAGGGCGGTCACGCGGTTCCAGTCCTCGGTGAGCCCGTCCATGTTCGGCTGGGCGGGCGCCTTCTTCTTCCCGCTCATCGCACCGCCTTGGCCAGGTCGCGGAACCAGGTCGCCGCCTCGCTCTCGGGGGCGTACTCGGTGACCGGTACGCCGCTCCTCCACGCCTCCCGGATGTCCTTGCGCTTGGGGATCTCACCGATGACCGGCGGGGTGCCCAGGTCCCGGAAGGCGTCCAGCGTCGAGGTGACGACGCGGCCGTCGCGCAGGTCGAAGCGGGTCGGGACCAGGCCGAGGATGTCGATCTCGGTGCCCATGACGTGCTGCAGGGATCCGACCTGGCGTAGCAGCAGCCGAAGGGCGCGGATGCTGGAGTCCTCGGCCTCGACCGGGATGATGAGCCCGCCGCGGTGGCCCTCGCGTCGGCGGGCGGCCATGAGGGCGGCGTCGGTCGAAGCGCCTAGGGACGGCGGGCAGTCGATCAGGCAGACGTCGTAGTCGTCCTCCAGGGGCTCCAGGAGGCGGGCCAGGCGGTGCTCGCGGCCGGAGCTCATGTACAGGCCCCGGTCCAACAAGAACGAGTCGAGGTTGGTGGGGATGACGCCGATGTTGGGGCGGTACTCGGCGACAAGGTCGCGCACGTCGCCGGTCCACTCGCCCAGCATCGCCATCTTCAGCGTTGCCTCGTCCGGGGACTCGGGCATCTTCAGGGCCTCGGCGGTCAGGTGGCCCTGCGGGTCGAGGTCGACCAGGAGGACGCGCTCCCCCTTTTCGGCGAGCGCTCCGCCCAGCCCGGCGGTGTCGGCGGTCTTGCCGACACCGCCCTTCTGGTTGATCACGGCGTAGATGTCCATGCGGGGATCGTAGACCTCGCACGCCTCGCACCCGTATCACCCGTGCGACGTCGCACTTGTGCGAGACGTATCACCCCAGGTAGGCGAAGTGGTCAGCGCGGGTCGGCGCGGCGCCACGGTCCCGGCAGCGGGCCGCCGTCCTTGATCCACCGGTCCAGGTCGTCCAGGGCCCGGTCGGAGGCCTCCAGGGCGCCCCGCAGCTCGCGCCACGTCCTGGGGCGGGCCTTCAGGCTCTCGGAGAGCAGGTCGTACAACATGTCGGCGTGGGCCTGGGTGTCACGCCAGGTGTGGCCGCGCGCGTCCTGGTGCGGCCCGTCGTGGCCGTAGGCCAGCAGGCACGGGAGCGGTCGGCGCTCCTCCTGGCCGGGGCGGGGCAGCCCGCACCGGTCGTCGGGCGGCACAGCGGGCGCGCCGCTCTCGGGGTCGGGGCGGGGGATCTGGTCGGGGACGCCGGCGGCCACCGCGCTCGCCTCCTGCCTGCTCGGGAGTAGGGATGGCCGGGACGCTACGCAGCCGAGGGTGGCGGCCGCTATGGACTTGCGCCGACTTGCACGCGGATCCGCGGCGCTCTCACGTGGGGTGATACGTCTCGCACGGGTGCGACGTCGCACCTGTCGCACCCGTGATACGCCCTATTCGGCCAGGGCGGCGGGGGCGTCCCGCTCGCCGTCCAGGTGGTCGCACCAGGCCTCGACGGCCTGGCGGGCGTCGGTGGTGGGGGCGGGGCGCCCAGCCAGGGTGCGTCCGGTGACCGACCAGTCCAGGACGGGCAGGTCGGCGGCGGCGGCCTCTTCCTCCAGCGTGGTCAGGGCGCGGGCGGCCTGGAGGCGCCAGCGGTGCTTGTCGCGCGGGGCGACCTGCTCTCGGGTGAAGTCCATGGCTCTCTCCTTGGGGCGGGGGCGGGTCAGCGCAGGATCCACGGCACGCGCGGCACGAGCGCGCTCACGCGGGCGTTGAGCCGCAGGTAGGTGTCGGTCTCGTGGGTGATCCCGGCTGCGATCTCGTGCTCCTGGTTGGCGTGCAGGTCGCGCAGCGCGGCGCGGTAGGCGCGGACGGCGTTCCAGTCGACCATTGGGGCTCCTCTCAGCGTGGGCGGACCGGCTGGTCCCTCCCGCCCCCGGGCGCGGGTACCGGGGGCGAGGGACACCGGCCGGATCAGGTTGCGGCGGTGCCCAGGTGGGCGCAGCCCCCGGCTTCCAGGTCCTCGCGGGCGGCGGCGGTCACCACGTGCCCGCCGCCGGAGCCGGAGAGGTGGCCGATCCAGGCGGCGTCCAGGCCGGGGTGGCGGCGCTGGCCCCGGCGGTGCAGCCAGGTGCGGTGCCCCAGCGCGGCCAGCTCGCCGGGGGTGTACCAGCGCCACCCCGGAGCGGGGGCGCCGGCGGCGGTGGCGTGGAAGAGGTACCAGTCGTGCTGGTGGTGCATGTATCCGGGCGGTGCGGGCATCCAGCGCGGGCCGTCGCAGGCGTCGGTCGCGGCCCGCTGGGCGAAGCGGGGCCGGAGGGTGATCTCCAGGCCGCTCTGCTCTGCGGTCGCCGTGACCAGGCGCCCTAGGTCGGTGGAGGGGTCGGCGTGGCGGGCCTCGGGGGCGCGCACGTCCCACCGGGCGTCGGTGGCCAGGATCCGCCCGGCCGGATCGCAGACCACCAGGCCGATGGAGGACCCGCAGGTGGTGTGGCGGACCGGGGCGGTTCCGAAGACCACCGCCCGTCCGGGGCGGTGCCGGGCGAGCTGGCGGTTGTAGGCGTTGAGGATGTCGGCGGCCTGGGCGAGCGCTGCGGGCCGGTCCATGCGGCCGGTGCGCTCGGGGCCCATCAGGCCGTAGGCCTCGGTGCGGGTGGCCAGCACGCGGCGGGGGGTTTCGAGCAGGCGGCCCTGCCGGAGGCGGACCCGGCCGGCGTCGGCGAGGAGCGTGGCCTCCTGCGGGGCGGACAGCAGATGGTCCAGGTGGTCGGGGGTCAGGGGCAGCGCGGTCGCGGGCATGGGGCCTCCTCAGAATTTCAGAAGTGAAGTCCGCCGGTGATCTCTCCGGCGATGACGGTGACCCCGTCGCTGTGCTCGATGCGGGTCCCGGTCCGGCGCTCTGCCTCTGCCGCGCTGACCTCCTCGCCGTCGACGGTGATACGGCCGCTCTTGTCGATCTCCACCGTGGTGCTGCCGCCGCGGCCGGTGCCGATCTTCATCTGCTCTCTCCCTCTGGCTGGTGGTGGACCGTCCGGTCCCCCCGCCGCCCCGGCGTGGTGCCGGGGCGGCAGAGGCAGCGGCCGGTCAGGCGGGGGCGTGGTCCTGGGCGAGCGCGGCGGCCAGCAGCGGCCGGTGCGCCTCGTACAGCCCGCCCAGCGGCGCGGTCTCCTTGGCCACCTGGTCCAGGTCGTCGGCCGCGACCCAGCGGGCGTCGGCCGCGTCGTCGGCGGCGGTGGCGGGCACCGTCTCGTCCAGCTTGTAGAGGGCCACGGTGCTGGTGATCCAGGCGTGGTCGGTGTTGCGCCAGTCGTCCACGTAGACCCGGTCCAGGACCTGCGGGCGCATCCGCGTCAGGTCGACGCCGGTCTCCTCGTGCAGCTCGCGGACCAGGGCGGCCGGGGCGGTCTCGCCGGGGTCGACCATCCCGCCCGGGATCGCCCACACGCCGATGTCGCCGCGCTGGATGAGCAGCACCCGCCGGTCGGGCCCGGTCCCGGCGATGACGATGGGGTCGGCGGCCTGGTTCTCTCCCCACTTGCTGAGGTTCCGGCCGCACCTGCCGGTGCGGCCGGTCGGGTTGAGCGGCCACCCGGCGGCGACCCGGTAGGGCACGAGTGCGTCGGCCCGACGGGCCTGCCAGTCGATGCGGGTCGGGTCCGGGGCGGTGTCGGCGATCCAGGCCTCGGGGTCGGCCAGGGCGTCGGGGCGCAGCTCGGGCGGGGTGATGTCGACGGGGGCGTAGCCGGGGTGGGGGGTGTGCCAGTCGCGCAGGCGCTCGGGGACAGGGGGGCCGGGGTGGTCGACGGGCGCGTACACCATCGGGGCTCCTTCGTGGGCTGGTGGTGGACCGTCCGGTCCCCCGCCCCGCCCCCGGCGAGGGGGTGGGGCAGAGGCGCCGGGCGGGTCAGCGGCGGCGGACGTGCAGCGTGACCCCGTCGTTGATGACCCCGGCCTGGATCCCGACCACCGAACCGGGGCCGGTGGTCGAGTTGGTGGTGGAGGTGACCCGGCCGTTCTCGTCGTAGGTGACCGTGGTGGTCGTCGTGGACCCGTCGGAGTGGGTGGTGGTGCTGGTCTCGGTGCGCTCGCTCATGGCGTCCCTTCCTGGGGTTCGGTGTGCGGTGGACCGGCCCGGTCCCCCCGCCGCCCCTGGCGCGGTGCCGGGGCGGCAGAGGCAGCGGCCGGGTCAGGAGGCGGCGGCCAGGGCCTGCTCTTCGGCCTGCTGCTCCTGGGCGCGCTGCTCGGCGCGGCGGGCGCGCCGGGAGGCGGCGTGGCAGAGGGCCAGCACGGCGGCCGAGGCGGCGGCGATCACCGCGGCGAGCGGGGCGGGGGAGGCCGCGACCAGGGCGGCGGGGATGATCCAGGCGATGTGCCAGGCCTGGTCCATGTGCGGCGCCCCGCCGTGGTCGTAGAAGCCGGCCTTGGCAGTCCAGGGCTCGGTGGCCAGGACCAGGCCGCGCAGCGTGGCGCGGCGGTCGGCCCAGTAGTGGGACGCGGCGTTGACGCCCAGGCCCAGGGCGGCGGCCAGCGGGTCGAGCCCGGTGCCGGTGGCCACGGCGACCAGGGCCAGGACTACGAGCTGGGCGAGCGTCAGCGAGGCGACGTGCCCCGCGCAGGCCCTGCGGCCCTCGTGGGTGCAGGCGCCCTTGGTGAGGGCCTGGTGGTCGCTCTGGGCCCAGTAGTCGCCGATGTGGTGTCCGGCGAACAGCGCGGTGGCGGTGAGGAGGACGGCGGTGGGGTCGGCGTGCATCATGGCGGCATCCCTTCTGTTGCTGTGAGGCTCGGGAGGGTCAGGGGGGCCGCCCGGCCCGGCCAGGCAATGGGGCGGCCCCCTGCTCGTCTCAGAAGAAGCGGCGGGCCGCCTGGAGCTTGCTGTCGGCCTCGTCGGGGGAGATCCGGTACTCCTCGGTGAGCACCCGCCGGGCCTCGGTCTCGCTCATCCGGCGACCGCTGGCGGTGACCTGGAACCGGTCGGCATTGAGGTCCACGCGGATCCGGCCGGCGGCCTGGGCGGTGTCGCGGACCCGGGCGATGGCCATGGCCGCCGAGGCCTCGGCGGGCGTGGCGCCGCGAAGGGCGTGCAGGTGGAGGCTGGCCTCGGACTCGTTCATCGCTCCGGCCGTGCCCTCCAGGTGCCAGGGGTGGCCGCCGGAGTCCGGCGTGTAGGTGAGCTCCTCGGCCAGGTCCTGGGCGGTGGAGCGGTCGGAGGGGGCGGTTCGGAGGCTCATGGGGTTCTCTCCAATCACGTTGTCCTGTTGATATGGACAACGTTAGGCGGGCTCGATCCAGCTTGTCAATGTGAACAGGACAACGTATCTTCTGGGGCATGATCGAGGGCTACATGAGCAGCCAGGACGTCGCCGACGCCCTGGGAATCAAGCGGACGAGCGTGCACAAGTACGTCACGCGCGGCGACCTGCCCGAGCCGGACGACCGCATCGGCCGCTCCCCGGTGTGGAAGCGGGAGACGGTCGAGAGCTGGGTCGCCGCGCGGCGCGGCCACGGCTGGCGCAAGGGCAGGACCGGCTCCCACCGCGACGGCGGCCAGGACGCCGGCTGACCGCGCACCCCACGAGCGCCGAGGGGCCCACAGGCGAACCTGCGGGCCCCTCGGCGCCTCCCGGGCCCTCAGTTCAGGGCGTTGGCGAACACCGAGACGGACTCGGCCG
>NZ_ANAD01000264.1 GCF_000341245.1 Nocardiopsis halophila DSM 44494 | reverse complement strand
GGCGGCCGCCTCGACGGGGTNGCACGACGATCCAGTAGACGACCAGGGCGCCCACAATCCAGCCCAGGTACTTCTTCTGCGACTTCACAGCGGCTCCTTCCGACGGCCCCGGGACACACCCCGGCCGTCACTGTTCGTGGTCGACGGTTCGGGTGGCGGCGGGCGCGGCCGCCCGCCGGGAACAGGGGGCGCCGGCCGCCGCGGCTCCGGTGCCGGGCGCCTTCGGCGCGCCCCCGCGAAAACCAGGGGAAACCCGCCCTCCGACCCCCTGCGCATCCGCCCCTCACAGTGGTCACACCCCAGGTCAGAGAGGGTTTTTGAGGGTGAGGGGAGGGGGTCACTCTGTGAGGGGATCCCCCCTCACCCGTGACCCCCGCGTGAGGGCCCTGTGAGGCGTCCGGTGAGGCGCCTCACAGGCGTTCGCGGGCCGCCTTCAGCTCGGCCAGCCGGTACCCCGGCCGCGACATCTCGCGACCCTCCGTGTCCGAGAACGCGCGCACGTTCTTGGAGGTGCGGGTGTTCTCGGGCAGCGCGGCCGCCAGGTCCTCGGGCCCCCACCCCTCGGTCTCGGGCAGGCGCTGGGCCAGCGCGGGCAGCAGGTGCTCGGTGGTGTGCAGGTTGCGCTGCCCCGAGGCCTCCACGATGGCGATCATCGCCTCCAGCAGCCGCACCTCGGGCCGGTTGTCGCCGGTGGGCAGCGTCCCGGCCCTGGCGCGCAGCTCCACGGCGGCCTTGACGATGTCGCGCACGTGGTGCTCGCCCTGCTCGCCCTCGTCGGGCTTTTCCAGATAGCCGGTGCGCAGCTGCACCGGGTCGCCCCGCTCGCCCTTGAGGAAGGCCGCCCCGCGCTGCTCGGGGGTGAAGGAGCTGCAGTTGAACCCCCGGCCGGCCATGCCGTCGCCCAGGGCGATGTTGGAGGCGGTGGTGCCCTCGCACCGCAGCCCCAGCCGCACCGTCAGGTTGGCCCGCAGGAAGGTGTTGACCACCTCGTTCTTGGGGTACTGCGTGGCCACGCTGATGTAGATGCCCACCGCCCGGCACTGCGAGGCCAGCCGCCCCAACGGCTCGGTGACCTCCCCGTTCTTCTCCCCGACGGTGAACATCTGGATCTCGTCGACGTGGAAGAGGATGAAGGGGGCCTTGAACCGCCTCCAGTTGTCGCCGGTGATGCGGTTGACCCCGGCACGGGCCATGGCCTCCAGGCGCCGGTCCTTCTCATCGGTCAGGCGCTGCACCATCGCCTTGAACGCCTCCCGGTCCGGGCGGCCCAGGTACTCATGGGCCACGTCCCGGTAGGCCTCCAGCTCGACCATCTTGGCGTCCACCAGCCACATCTGGGCGTGCGGGTCCAGGGCCACCGCGCACAGCAGTTGGTCGTCGGCCACGCTCTTGCCCGACCCGCTCTCGCCGGCGGTGAGCATCCCGGCCTTGTTGACCGGGGAGAACTCCACCGGCGCCCCGTAGGTCGAGGTGCCCAGGAACACCGGCTCGCGCCAGATGTCGAACGGCTCGGTGCGCCCGATCAGCGGCGACATGACCGGCGGCCCGGTCAGCGGGTCCTCGTCGGCGCACCAGATGCGGGTGCGCGCCTCGCTGGTCTTGATCGGGGTCAGCCGCAGCTGGGAGGCGGCCACGTCGAACTTGCCCGCGATCTCCTCGTGCTTGGCCAGCACCTTCTTGTGCGGGATGGGGGTCTGGACCACCGCGGTCCAGGCCGTGTCCTTCTCATCGCGGGCGATCGGCCCGATCACCCGGATCTCATCGGCCCGCCCCATGCCCTTGACCTGCGCCAGCAGCTCCTTGAGGTCGCGGGAGGAGGGGTCGGTGCCGATCCCCTCGATGTTGCGGTCCCCGCCCTCCAGAGCGGTCGTGGAGCGGGTGCGCTCCAGGGCTCCGGCCACCGTCAGCACCGCCAGCACGGCGGCCACCACCGCCGCCGGCGCCACCAGGACCCAGGCCGCGGCCGCCCCGGCCCCGGCCCCGCCCAGGGCCGAGAGCAGGATGATGCGGCGCCGCTTGCGGGTCTCCAGCACCAGCTTGGGGTTGGTGGGCAGCTGGGTGTCCAGCTCGGCG
>NZ_ANAD01000263.1 GCF_000341245.1 Nocardiopsis halophila DSM 44494 | reverse complement strand
GCGCCAGGCCCCGCCCGCCGTAGTACAGCTCGTGGCGCACGATCGACCAGGCCAGGCGGTCCGGCCGCAGCGCCGGGCGGGTGCGCCGCCAGTAGGCGTACACGATCTGGGCCGGGGTCGGACCGGCCTCGTCGAAGGGCACCACATCGGCGCCGGGGGCGCGGGCCAGCTCCCGGCGGGCGGTGGGCTCGTCGACGATCTCGCCCTCCAGGACCTCGCCCTCAGGGTCGGCCTCGGGCTCGGTCTCGGTCACCTCCACCGGCGCCCCCGCCCCCGAGGGGCCGGCGCCAGGGAAGGCGATCACCTCCGCCTCCACCTCCTCGGTGTCGTGGTCGTCACGTTCGCGCCCGGACTCATGGCGGGCGGGCTCTACCGGGCTCATGCTGGGTGGACCTCCATGGTGAGGAGCGGGCGGCGGCGGATCTGTGGTGGAGAGGCCGCCGCCCGCGAATCGAACGGGAAAACAGCAGGTCGGATCAGGTGTTGCGGGTGTGGGCGCGCACCACGCGCCCGTTGCGGGTGTGCTCGCGCACCGTGGCGCCGCCGCCCTTGCGCCGGCGGGCGGTGGCGACCGTCCCGGTGCCGGTCACCGACCGCCAGGACCGCGCCGCCTTGCGGCGGGTGCGCCGCAGCGCCGACCGCGCCCGGCGCTTGAGCGCCTTGGGCGACCAGGCCGAGGAGATGCGGGTGGGCCGGTCCACACCGACCCACTGGGACACGCTCATCCGGTTGGGCACGGGAAACCTCCAGGTCATCGGCAGTGTTCAGGGGTTAGAGGCCGGGCAGCACCATCTGCCCGGCGCACAGGCCGCAGTCGTCCCACCAGCGGCAGCGGTGGTCCTTGGGGGCCCGGCACCGCTCGTCCGGGCGCGGGGCGACGGCCTCCAGGTGCTCCCGGCGGGCCCGCTGGGCCTCGCTCTTGCCGTAGGCGTAGGAGGCGGGCGCCAGCGTCACCTGGAACTCCCGCGTGTGTCCGCAGGAGCAGCGCATGGTCCACACCAGGTCCAGGCGCCCGCCGGTGTAGGGGTCGGTGCGCATCTCCTCGTGGCAGGTGATGCGGGGACGGTGCCGCCCGCTCACCGGGAGCCCCCGGCCAGCCGGCGGCGGGCCCGCTTCACCGTGGACTCGCTGACCCCCAGC
>NZ_ANAD01000262.1 GCF_000341245.1 Nocardiopsis halophila DSM 44494 | reverse complement strand
GGTGGCCTCACCGGCCGCCCGGCGCGCCTCGGCGGCCGATACGACCCGCTCGCTGGCCTCCCCGCCGTCACCGTCGCCGACGGCGCCGATCCGCTGGTCGGAGTCGATGTGACCCCGGGGCGCACCGGGTGCCGCCTCGTCCGCCTCGGGCGCCTCGGCGCGCCCGGCCGGCGGCGGGGTCGGATCGGCACCGGGCAGCGCCGATGCGACCGGGCCGCCACCGCCGGGGCCGCGCCCGTCCAGCCAGGCCTGCAGGGCCTCGGTGCCCCGGCCCGCCAGGGCCCGCACCCGCTCCTCGGAGGCCTGCTCCAGCACCCGGGCCACCACGCGCTCCAGCCGCTCCTCCTCCCCCTCCACGGGGGCGGGGGCGTCGGTGGCGGGCACGATCGGCAGCACCCGCGCCCCCGGCGCCGGGTACACCGGCCACACCGCGGCCGGCGGCTGGCCGGACACAGCCGGAGCCGGATCCGCCGTGGCGGCGGCGGGGGCGGGGATGTGCTCCCCGGCGGCCAGGGCCTCCAGGCGCGCCCGCTCGGCCGCCCACTGGTCGGTGCGCCAGGCGGCGGTGTTGGAGGCGATGACCTCCCGGATCACCGTGGCCACCCCCCAGGAGGCGACAGAGGCGCCGAACGCGATCACCGCGCCGATCACGCCGACCGCGCCGAGCAGCCCGGTGTCGCCGACGACGATCCCGGTCAGGTTGAGCGCCACGCTCGCGGCCAGCAGCACCAGCACCGCGGCGCGCATCCCGGCCAGCACCCGCCGCCCGTCGCCGGCCTCGTCCAGCGCGGCGCCCTTGTGGTGGGTGCGGATGACCGCCTGGAACGTGGTCATGAGCACCACCGGGACGGTCAGTAGCACCTCGGCCAGCGCGCCGACCCCTACGGCCGCGGCCAGCGGCCAGGACCCAGCCGCGAGCGCGGCCACCCCGACCGCACTCGCGGCCGACCCGGCCAGGGCCACCCCGGTCAGCGCCCGCCGGATCCGCGGGCCCGTCTTGTGCAGGGACAGCGCGGACGCGGCCGGGTTGTCCGCCTGCTCGTAGGCGTCGATCGCCACCAACGTGGCCTCAGCGGTGTCGGCGCGCGCCTCGGCCGAGCGCTGGGCGCGCGCGCCCCGCTCCTCGGCGGCCCGGCGGGCCCTCCGGGCCTGGGACAGGTCGGCCTCGGCCCGCTCGCGCTGTTCGGCCAGCACCGCGTGCGATACCGCGTCGGCGGTGGCCACCCGCTCGGAGAGCAGGCGGGGGTTGGAGGCCGGGTCGGCGGCCAGCACCGCGTCGTCCACCTGCGACATCTCGCGGGCGGCGCTGGTCAGCTCCTCCCAGGTGCGCACCGCCTCGGCCGGAGCGGCGTCGTCCTGGCCCGGGGGCGGGCCGCTCTTCCACAGCAGCCGCATGTCAGCTCACCTCCTCGATGTACAGGTGGGGCCAGG
>NZ_ANAD01000261.1 GCF_000341245.1 Nocardiopsis halophila DSM 44494 | reverse complement strand
TGAGCGGGGCACCTGCCGGTCCGTCGCCGCCCTTGACCTGGACCACCAGCGGCCCCGCCGCCCGGCAAGCAGGTACGAGCGGGGCACCTGGTGCTCCCTCGTCGCCGACGGTCCCAGCTTCAATAAGCCCGGCGGCCGAACGGTGGGCGGTGGCTTACCTGGGCGGCTCGTCGGCCTCGCCGTGTTCGTGGAGGAGGGTCCGGAAGGCCTCCAGGTTGCGCAGGGCCAGATCGCCGTCGTTGCTCTGGATCCCCATGACCGCCAGCGTCGACCCGTCGGCCAGGTCCACCGACGGCCACGGCTCGCCCTCGCGCATGGCGACGTCGATGATCTCGGTCCACTCCAGGACGTGCGTGCGGATGCCGTTCACCACGGTCACTCCGTCCTCGGCGGCCACCAGCCGCGGCCGCGCCAGCAGGTGCAGCGCGCCCGCGCCGACCAGCCCCATCATCACCAGCCCGACCCGGTCCTGAAGCCGCCAGTCCGGGGGCAGCATCACGGCCAGCACCACCATCGTCACCACGATGATGACCGCCAGCCCGTAGGCGACCACGCGGATGTTGCGCGGCCGGTACACCTGGGGGAGCCCGGTGCTCCCGCCGCTACCGGTCCCTTCCACAGCGGCCTCTCCCGATTTCACGTCCATGCGACGCCCGTCCCCCGCTCCCGCATTCGTCTCCTACCACGCCTGCGGCCCGTGCACCCGGGCCGCGTCCTCGCGCAGACCGCGCAGGACGAGCGCGGTGCCGAGGGCGGCCTCCGCCGCCTCGCGCCCCTTGTCCTCGACGCTGCCCGGCAGGCCGCTGCGCTCACGCGCCTGCTCTTGCGTATCACAGGTCAGCACACCGTTCCCGACCGGGGTCGACGCGCGCAGCGCGACCTCGGTCAACCCCTGGGTGACCGACTGGCACACGTAGTCGAAGTGCGGCGTGGAGCCGCGCACCACCGCCCCCAGCGCGACCACCGCGTCGTGGCCGCGCGCCAGCTCCTGGGCGACGACCGGCAGCTCGACCGCCCCGGCGACGTGCACCACGGTGGGCTCCTGGGCCCCGGCACGCTCGACGGCGGCCACGGCCCGCTCCAGCATCGGCTCCACGAACTCGGCGTTCCACAGGGTGGCGACGATGCCGACGGTCAGGCCCGAGGCCTGGAGGGTCCGCTCATCGGGGCGTCCGGTTCCGCTCATGGTGTCCTGGTGTCCTTGTCGTTCATCGGTCGTCGCGGGCCGCACCGGCCCCGTCCGCCCGCCCCGGTCCGCCCCTCGGTGCGGACTCCGCCCCGGCCGGGCCGGGGCGGAGTCCGCCGAAGGTCCGGGCATGTCCGGAACCGTACGGGGTCCGCGGACCGCCGCCGGGCGGGCCCCGGCGGCCTTGCCGCGCTCAGCCCCCGGCGCCTCTGGACGGCACACGCGGGGCGGTGGCTGGACCCACGCCGCTGGGGCCGGGCGGTCGGCCCTACCGGCGCCTTCCTCCGGGTCCCGCCACCCGTCTCCTACTCCCCCGCGGCGACACCGGGCAGGTCGTGGCCCATCCGGTCCCGCTTGGTGCGCAGGTAGCGCAGGTTGTCGGGGGTGACCGAGGCCGGCATGGGCACGCGCTCGCGCACCCCGATGCCCCGCGCCTGCAGCGCCGGCCCCTTGTCCGGGTTGTTGCTCAGCAGCCGCACCGACCGCACACCCAGGTCGGCCAGGATCCCGGCCGCGGGACCGAAGTCGCGCGCGTCGGCCGGCAGGCCCAGCTCCAGGTTGGCGTCGACGGTGTCCGCGCCCTCGTCCTGGAGCCGGTAGGCGCGCAGCTTCGACAGCAGGCCGATGCCGCGCCCCTCGTGCCCGCGCAGGTAGACCACCACCCCGCGGCCCTCCTTCGCGATCGCCTCCATGGCGGCCTCCAGCTGCTCGCCGCAGTCGCAGCGGTGCGAGCCGAAAGCGTCCCCGGTCAGGCACTCGGAGTGCACGCGGGCCATCACCTCCTCGCCGTCGCCGAGCTCGCCCAGGACCAGCGCGACGTGCTCGGCGCCGTCGCCGAGCGCCCGGTACCCCACGGCCCGCCAGTCCCCGTGCCGGTTGGGCACCCGGGTCTCCACCTCGCGCTCCACGGCCGCGGCGCGGTCGGTGTGCGGGGCGTCGACCGTGCGGACCGCGCCCTCGGCGGCCTCCAGGTGCTCCACCAGCTGCTCGATGGAGACCAGCTTGAGGCCGTGCTCGTCGGCGAAGGCGCGCAGCCGCGGCAGCCGCGCCATTGTGCCGTCGTCGTTGACGACCTCGGCCAGCACCCCGGCGGGGCGCATCCCCGCCAGGCGGGCCAGGTCGACCGAGGCCTCGGTGTGCCCGCGGCGCGCCAGCACCCCGCCGGAGCGGTAGCGCAACGGCAGCAGGTGGCCGGGGCGCACGAAGTCGCCGGCGGTGGAGGACGCGGAGGCGAGCAGGCCGATGGTGCGGGCCCGGTCGGCGGCGCTGATCCCGGTGGTCACCCCGGAGCGCGCGTCGACGGTCACCGTGTAGGCGGTGCGCATGCCCTCCTCGTTGGAGGAGGTCATCAGCGGCAGGTCGAGGCGGTCGAGGTCCTCGCCGAGCATGGGCACGCACACCACGCCGGAGGTGTGGCGGATGGTGAACGCCAGCAGCTCGGGGGTGGCGGCCTCGGCGGCGAAGATGATGTCGCCCTCGTTCTCCCGGTCCTCGTCGTCCACGACGATGACCGGGCGCCCGGCGGCGATGTCGGCGACCGCCTCGGCGATGGTGTCGAGGCGGACGGGGGCGTGCTCGGTCGGGGCGTGGCTCTCCTGGACTGCGGTCATCGGGGCGGACTCCTCCCGGGCGGCGGCTGGGATGCGCCGGTGTGCGGTGGACGGGGCGGTGGCGGCGGGTGCGGGTGCGGAAGGGTCGGGGGCGGACGGCTCCGGTACGGTGCCGGGCGCCGTTCCGGCCGCGGTGCGGGCGGTGGCGGCAGTGGCGGCGGGCGGCGTCATGCGACCGCCCCCTGGGCCCGCTCCGCGGCCTCGGCCGCCTCCGCGGCGCGGTGGCGGCGCATCCAGTCGCGGATCCCGACCACCGCCAGGACGAAGAAGACGATGTAGACGGCGCCGGTCACCCACAGCCCCGACATCAGGGCCAGCGGGACCCCCACCAGGTCCACGGCGATCCACACGAACCAGAAGTCGATCAGGGCGCGGCTCTGCCCGAAGGTGGCCACGGCGCTGCCGACGAAGATGAACGCGTCCGGCCACGGCGCCCAGGACAGTCCGGTCGCCTCGAACAGCAGCGCCACGGCGACGGTGCCGCCCACGAGCAGGCCCAGCAGGACGCCGCGCTCGTGCCCGGTGGCCGGGCGCACGCGCAGCTCCGCGCCGCCCTTGGTGGCCCGGGCCCACCGGGTCCAGCCGTAGAGGACCAGGCCGACGAACATGACCTGCTTGAGGGCGTTGCCGGTGAGGTGGGCGTCGACGGACACGGCGAACAGCAGCACCGCGCCGGTCAGCTGCACGGGCCAGGTCCACATGGACCGCCGGACCGCCAGCGCGACGGTCGCCAGCGCGGCGAGGTTGCCGACCAGGTCGGCCCAGCGCACGTGCTCGCCGAAGAGGGTGAAGCCGGCGTAGGCCCAGTCGAGCCACCACACGCCGCTCTGCTCGGCGCCCATCAGGAGGCCTCCCCGGTGCGCACCGCCTGGGTGAGGCGCTCGACGTACTTGGCGACCACGTCGACCTCCAGGTTGACCGGGTCGCCCTTCCCCTTGCTGCCCAGGGTGGTCAGTTCGAGGGTGGTCGGGATGAGGGAGACGGTGAAGGACCCGGGCTCGACCGAGGCCACGGTGAGGCTGACGCCGTCGACGGCGATGGAGCCCTTCTCCACCACGTAGCGGGCGAGGTGCTCGGGCAGGCTGAACCGCAGGGTCTCCCACCGGGCGGCGGGGGTGCGCTCCACGAGTTCGGCGGTGCCGTCGACGTGGCCCTGCACGATGTGGCCGCCGAGGCGGTCGGAGACCTTCGCGGCGCGCTCCAGGTTGACCGGCGAGCCGGGGCGCAGGACGCCGAGGGAGGAGCGGTCCAGCGTCTCCTTCATCACGTCGGCGGTGAACACGCCGTCGTCGGCTCCGGTGACGGTGAGGCAGACCCCGTTGACGGCGATCGAGTCGCCGTGGGCCGCGTCGGAGGTGGTGAGGGGGCCGCGCAGCGCGATGCGGGCGGACTCCCCCTGGCTGTCGGAGAACGGCGTGATCTCGGTGACCTCGCCCAGTTCCTCCACGATTCCGGTGAACAACGTCGGGCCTTCCCCTTCGCCTGGTCCAGGCTCCGGGGTTCACGGCGCGGACCCTCGGGTCCGCCGACCAGGGCCCGGCCGCCGCCCTCCGGCCCTCTACGGGCCGAACGGTCGCACCGGTCCCACGCGTACGCCTCCCATCCGGACTTTCACCGTCGGTACCGGAATTTCACCGGTTCCACCGGCCGATGGCTTCGGCCGGGTCGCGGACTATCACCGCCGGTTCGGATTTTCACCGACCCCGGAGCACGCGTTTTGAACGTCTCGGTCAACAAGTCTGCCACGCGCTTCCATTCCCGGCACGCGGCGGGGGCGGGGATCGGTCATGTCGCGGACGCCGAAGGGGGCACGGGGACGGGGCGTCGGACGGCGGGACGCGGGGAGAGGCCCCCGAGGCGGGAGAGCCGACGTGGCAGGCCGTCCACCTGCGAGGACACGGGTCCTGACGGAGGCGTTCCCCGGAGTCGCGCCGACCCCGTCACAGCCCTGCGGCAGGCACCCGCGTCGCCTTTCTAGTGATATACACCACTCCCTGTGCGTCCTCTCGGAGTGCCTCCCGGACGTGCCGCCGCCCCTGCCGGACGACCGCACGCAGGCGGCACGGGGCGGGCGGCGCAGGCGGGCCCCGCCCGGTCCCGCCGTCCAGCGCTACCCCTCCCCCAAGACGGCCGGCTCCTCCTCGGCCGCGGGGTCGCGGTCGGCCATGCGCATGCGGATGAACAGCTCCGGCGCCCCGAGCGACGCCCACAGGGTGGCCGCCAGGAAGGCCGTGTACTCGGCGGCGGCCGAGGCCGACGCCGGGAAGGCCAGGTTCACCACGACGAAGATCAGCACCACACCGGTGATGCCCGTGACGTAGCGGGAGGCGCGGGTGATCAGCGAGCCGTCGGCGCTGTACCACCCCCGCCGGTCGAGCAGGGTGAACCCGACCAGCACGCCCAGCAGCGCGCCGCTGACCGAGGCCGCGTCGGCCACCGCGCCGGCGTCCGGGTCGGGCGGGACCGGCCCGATCCACGCCTCCGGAACCGTCCAGCCGCTCCACAACGTGGCATTGAGGAGCACCACCAGCAGCGGGCCGAGCGCCGACAGGCCCACGGCCAGCCCCATCTGCGCGACGAGGGGGCGCGACCGCCACCAGGCCACCGCGCGGCGCTCGTAGCGCAGCACCAGCCACAGGAGCAGGGCCCCGACGGCCAGGCCGCCCAGGAGGTCGGTGAAGAAGTGCACGCCCAGGTAGACCCGGGACAGGCAGATGAGGCCGATCAGCACCAGGGCCGCTGCCCACACCCGGGGGCGTGCGGCGAGCGCGGCGAGGTAGCCCCACAGGGTCACCGCGGTCTGGGCGTGCCCGGAGGGGGCGCCGAAGGACGACTCGGTCGACAGGGGGCGCACACCGGTGTCGTACCAGTAGGGGCGGGGGCCGTGCGCGGCCGACTTCAGGACCCCGTTGACCGTGGCCGAGCCGAGCAGCACCACGGTCAGGCGGGCGCCCAGCCCGGCGTGCACGCTCCAGAAGACGAGCGGAAGAACCGCAACGAACAGCGCCTTCGAGCCCAGCTGGGTGATGACCAGCATGATCGGCTCCAGCCAGGCGCCCCAGCCCTGCACCCATTCGACGGCACCGCTCTCGGCGCCCCATATCGCGTCCATGCGCACCCCGCTCCTCACGGTTCCTGCACTGCCACCGGACGTGGCTCAGAGCGCGCCTGCTCGGGTCCCGGACCCGATCCCCTACCCGTCCCCGGACCCGTGACACGGTGCCGCGGGTCCGCCGACCGCACGCCGGCACCGCCCCGGCGCCGCCCGGTGGGGGGCGGGGCGCCGCGCACCGGCCTTCGGAGGGCGGTGGCGTGCGGGGCCGACGTTCGGTTACCGCGTGATCCTAACGGCGGTCGGGTCGGCCCCCAAGTGTCCGGTGGCGGGCGGCCGAGGGAGATCCGGAGCCGCGCCGCCCTCCGCTCGGGGCAGGGTCCCGCCGGTGCTCAGTACGCGCCTGCCGCCTTCTCGGCCTTGGCCCGCAGAGCCTCGACAGCGGAGGCGGGGTCCTCGGCGCCGTAGACCGCCGAGCCGGCGACGAAGACGTCGGCCCCGGCCTCGGCGGCGCGCTCGATGGTGTCCCCGGCGACGCCGCCGTCGACCTGCACCCACACCTGCGCGTCGTGCCCGCCGACGAGCTCACGCGCCTTGCGGATCTTGGGGAGCACCATGTCGATGAACTTCTGGCCGCCGAATCCGGGCTCGACGGTCATCAGCAGCAGCATGTCGACCTCGGGCAGGAGGTCGGCATAGGGGTCGAGCGCGGTGGCCGGGTTAAGGGCGAGCGAGGCGCGGGCCCCGGCCGAGCGGATCGCGCGCAGGGTCCGGACCGGGGCCTTGGCGGCCTCGGCGTGAATGGTGACGCTGCCCGCGCCGACCTCCGCGAAGGCGGGCGCCCAACGGTCCGGGTCCTCGATCATCAGGTGGCAGTCCAGCGGCAGCTTCGCCGACTTGAGCAGGGACTCCACCACCGGAAGGCCCAAGGTCAGGTTGGGCACGAAGTGGTTGTCCATGACGTCGACGTGCAGCCAGTCGGCGGCGTTCTCGACGGCGGCCGCCTCATCGGCGAGGTGCGCGAAGTCGGCGGAAAGGATGCTGGGAGAGATCTGGATTGCCACGCTGCCGATCCTAATGGGGACGGCGGCCGTCCCCGATCAGCCCCACGGGGAGCGCCGGGAGAGAGGCGAGGGCCGCCCCTCTGGGCGCCGCCCAGCCACCCCCAGGACTCACAGTGATTTCACCGGTCTCGATCCGCGAAGAGCCTTTCAGGCCGGACCGCGCAGGACGGCTTACGGGCCCCTCGGCCGACCACGCCCTGTGCGCGGCCGGCCTGACCGATAGGCGGTGGGGGACGCCTCAGGCGCTCTTCCGGATCAGGGCCAGGAACATGGCGTCCGTGCCGTGGCGGTGGGGCCAGAACTGCACGTACTTGCCGTCCTTACCCGCCGCGATGTCGGGGACCTCCTGCAGGAAATCGGCCGCGCGGATCACCTCGGCGTCGGAGCGACCGGCGACGACACCCTCCACGACCCCCTCGGTCTCAGGGAGGTGCGGGGAACAGGTCACATAGGCGACCACGCCGCCGGGACGGGTGGCGTCCAGCGCGCGCTGGAGCAGGGCCTCCTGGGTCGGAGCCAGTTCCTTGGCGGACTCGGGTGTCCGGCGCCAGCGCGCTTCGGGACGGCGGCGCAGTGCTCCCAGGCCGGTGCAGGGCGCGTCGACCAGGACCCGGTCGAAGGCCCCGTCCTTCCATGCCGGCCGGGTGGAGTCGGCGACGACCACGCGGGCGGAGTCGCGCACCGAGCGGTGCACCGCCGAGGCGACCAGGCCCGCCCGCGCAGGCTGCACCTCGGCGGCCAGCAGGCGGGCCTCACGCTGGCCGGCGAGTCCGGCGAGCAGGGCGGCCTTGCCGCCGGGACCGGCACAGGCGTCCAGCCAGCGGGCGTCGGGGCCGTCGACCGAGACGCGGGTCAGAGCGAGGCCGACGAGCTGGCTGGCCTCGTCCTGGACGGCGACGCGGCGCTGGCGCACCTCGGTCAGCTGGGCGGGGTCGCCTTCGGAGAGGTAGGCGGCGTAGGGCGAGTAGCGGGCCTCCCGGGCTCCGGCGTTCACCAGGTCGGCGATGGAGGCACGGCCCGGCTTGGCGAGCAGCGTCACCTCGGGGCGCTCGTTGTGCGCGGCGAGGAGGCGCTCGGTCTCGGCGAGGTCCCCGGCGGGGTCCTCACCGAGGGCGCGGGCGAGGGCCTCGACGACCCAGCGCGGGTGACTGTGGACGACGGCCAGGCGACCGGCGGGGTCTTCGGGGCCCGGGGCGACGATGTCGAGCCAGGCGTCGAGGTCGCGGGCGCCGACCTTGCGGAGAACGGCGTTGGCGAAGCGCGCGCGGTGCTGGCCGATGGTGCGGCGGGCGACGTTGACGGTGGCGCTGACGGCGGCGTGCGGGGGGATGCCGGTGCCGAGCAGCTGGTGGGCGCCGAGGCGCAGAAGCGGCAGGACCTCGGCGTCGACGGAGGAGAGGGAGCGGTCGATGCAGGCGTCGAGGACGGCGTCGTAGGTGCCCTGGCGGCGGAGGGTGCCGTAGGTGAGCTCGGTGGCGAGGGCGGCGTCCCGACCGGTGAGCCCCCGGTCGCGGAGCTTGGCGGGGAGGAGGAGGTTGGCGTAGGCGTCGCGGTCCTGGACGGCGCGCAGGACGTCATAGGCGACCCGCCGGACCGCCGTCCCGGGCGAGGGGGAAGGGGGCGTGCCCTTGCCGCCCTTGTTGCCTTTGCCTCCTGCGCCGCCCGCCCCGGGGCCGCGTCGTCCGGAACGGTACGGGGAACGGGAACGGTCGGTCACGTCGGGATCAGCCTCACGCCGGGGTTCATGGTCGATAGGGGGCCTCATGGGCCTCCCCGAGGATACTCCCGGTGACCGAACGCATGACCGCCCCACACGCGACCCCGGGGCGGTGTGAGGCGGTGAGGTGACGAGCAATCGGGCCGACGTCTCCGCATACGCGGAGCTCACCGGTCGCCGGAGTCCTGGTTCGAGCCCTGGGACATCCACGCGGCCTGCACGGCGGCCGCCGTCTAGTCGTCTGGCAGGGATCGGGCCCGCGCTGCTCGGGAAGCGCGGGCCCGTGTTCATACCCAGCGTCGGGTCAGGCCGACCCGAATATCCCCCCGGCCGCCGAGGTCATGTCTGCCGCAGCAGCACGCTCATCCCCGAGTCCGGATGGTACGACCACTGCGCCTCGAACCCCTCCCACTCCTGGCTCTGACGCCCGTCTAGCGCCCGGGTGCTCATCATGGCCTCCACCACATGATCCGGCGCCCCGACCACCTCCAGCACGCACTCGACTTCAGCGAAACGCAGACCCGAGGCGTCCGTACCCGCCGTCTCCAGAGCAAGCGTCCGCCCCTCGTCCTTGACACGTACTGCGCTCCCATCATTCAGACCGCACTCCTTGGCGGCCTGCTCCAGCGCGGGCCCACCCGCCATGCCGGACCAGTCCACGCTGGACAGCGCGGCAAAACCGACCGCGCCGAAGACCACCCCGGCTGCGGCCCCGATCCCGAGCCACACGACCGGTCGATGCCGGGGTTGTGACGGTGCTTCCCCTGCCATGCCCCACGCCCCTCCTGTTGCTACCTCTCGACCTCGCCGACGAACACGACCATTTCCCGTCCCCAGGCATCCGGGTCATTGCCGGAAACGGAGAGCTGCAGCTCGTTCTCGTCCTTGTCCATCTGGCACGTCGTCATGGCCTGGGCCGACTTGCCCGGTAGCACGGTGGAGTCGGGCGGGTAGCCAGACTCGCCGCCCTCCACCCCGTAGGAGCCCATCTCGGTCTCGACGGCGGGATCACCGACGGCGCAGTCGGCCATCATCACCGTCAGGTCCACGGGCTCCTCGGTGCCGTTGTCGACGGTGAAGGCGAACCGTACGAAGTCCCCGTCGGGGTCGGTCACCTCGGTTTCGCCGGAGGGGTCGGACTCCCAGTCGATGTAGGTGTCGGTGCCGCGGGAGAAGTCCGAGAGGGCGATGGACAGCCCGTCCTCGAACTCGTAGGTCTCGGTGAGGCCCACGGCAGTGGGACCGGTGGGCGCAGAGGACTCGGAAGGAGCGCCCTCAGATGTGGCTTCGTCCTGCTGCGGAGGTTGGGGGGTGCTGGTGCAGGCCGCTGCGGCGAGTAGAAGCACGACGGCGCCGGCGGGGCGTCGGTCCATGGGGCCTCCTGGGGGTTTGGCGTGGTGGGACGGTATCCCGCCAGGGCGTCCGGAGCTGCGGGTTCGAGAAGACGTGGCCGTTGCTGGTCAGCGAGACAACCGGGGTAGGGGTGACGCGTCTCGACTACTCTCGTATTTCGCATTCAGTAGGCGTTGTGCAGGCGTGGACTCCGGAATCGGGACACCACGGAGGCGCGGCCCCGAGCACCATCCGGCGCTGATCGACAACGCCACCACCGCTGTAACGGGGGCGGACGCGTGAAGTGTGGGGGCGAGCAGGCTCGGGCGGGTACGCCGCCCACCGAATCCGCCGGCCTTTCGACACCCTGACCGCGCACACCGACCTGCAGATGGAACACGGCACCCGCATCGGCCCGGAGTGGCGAGAGAGCGCCGACGCAGTGGTCGGTCAGCGGGTGTGAAGCCCGGGGGCCGAGCAGGTTGTGGCAGCGGTGGGCGGCTGGACGCGCCAGGCGTCTCGTCTATGAGCTGGACGACGGTCCATCTCCGCTTGCGCGGAGCTCACAGTTGTATCCGATCCCCGCCCAGCCGTTCTCGTGGTCCATCTCCGCTTGCGCGGAGCTCACCGCGGACCCCCCGAAACCTCGTGTACAGGGGCAGGTCCATCTCCGCTTGCGCGGAGCTCACACCGCCTCATCGCCTATTGGGGTGACCCCAACCGGTCCATCTCCGCTTGCGCGGAGCTCACGCGTGCTGTGTAGGAACGTGGTCAGTCTCCATCGGTCCATCTCCGCTTGCGCGGAGCTCACCCTGTGCCGCTACATAGGCAACGACCTGCCCACGGTCCATCTCCGCTTGCGCGGAGCTCACACTTCTTGACCTGCACCGCCATGGCGCCGTTACCGTAACGTGATGGCCGAGGCGATGCACGCGGACCGTTTCCGTCCTCATCGCCTCTCGCCAGCCGACACTCCCTCACTGGCCCAGGCGCTCGCCCTCCTCTGGGCGGACTCCCCTGGCCCAGTCCACGGCGTTCATCATCTTCTTGCCCTGGGGCTGCACCTCGCCCAGCCGGACCGGGTGCGTCGCCGTGCCCACGAGGACCTGCTTCTTCTCCACCGCCAGCTCGCCCGGCGCCAGCTCGTGGCCCGCCTTCAGGTCCGTCACCGGGGACACCGGCCCCAGCTTCAGCCGCGCCCCCCGGAACGTCGTCCACGCTCCCGGCGCCGGTGTGCACGCCCGGACCAGGCGGTCGACCCGCATCGCCGGTGCCGTGAATTCGACCTCGGCGTCCTCCGGGTTCAGCTTCGGCGCGATCGAGACCCCGTCCGCGCTCTGCGGCCGCGCCTCCAGGGTCCCGTCCTCGATGCCGTCCAGGGTCCGCACCATCAGCCCCGACCCGGCCTCCGCCAGCCGGGACAGCAGCTCGCCGCTGGTGTCCCCCGGCCCGATCGGCTCGGTCAGCATCCCGTACACCGGCCCCGAGTCCAGGTCGGGCTCGATCTCGAAGGTCGTCGCCCCCGTCACGTCGTCCCCGTGCAGCACCGCGTGCTGCACCGGCGCCGCCCCCCGCCACGCCGGCAGCAGGGAGAAGTGCAGGTTCACCCACCCGTGCCGGGGCACGTCCAGCGCCTCCTGCCGGAGGATCGCGCCGTAGGCCACCACCGGGCAGCAGTCCGGACCGATCTCCCTCAGCCGGTCCAGGAACTCCGGGGCGTCGGCCTTGGCGGGCTTGAGCACCTCCAGCCCCGCCTCCTCGGCCACACGCGCCACCGGGCTCGGGGTGACCTTGCGCCCCCGGCCCGCCACCGCGTCCGGCCGGGTGACGACCGCCGCCACCTCGTGCCGGGAGTCCAGCAGTGCCTCGAGCGACGGCACCGCCACCTCCGGTGTTCCGGCGAAGACCAGTTTCATCGGCTCCCTCTTCCCCTCGCGCCCGGGACAGCTCCGTGGCCTCTTGTCTACCACCGCGGGAGCGTCACAGGGCTCTGGTAAACCTGGTCACGATGGATCCGCAGACCGAGCCCGGGGAGGGGCTCCTCTTCGACGTGCCCCAAGCCGAGTCGGCCGCCGACGCGACGGGCGGACCGGCCGCGCCGAAGACCGCGAAGACCGCTGCGAGGTCGGGCTCCACGGCCGCGTCCAAGACGAAGAAGGGGCCCAAGAAGCGCACCCCCGCGGACGACCTGCCGATCGCCCGGGTGGCGGTGGACACGCCCCTGCCCCACCTCGACCGCCTCTTCGACTACCAGGTCCCCGCGGAGATGGCCGACGACGCCGTGCCCGGCTGCCGCGTGCGCGTCCCCTTCCACGGCCAGGTGCTGAGCGGGTTCCTCATCGAGCGCGCGGCCGAGTCCGAGTTCACCGGGCGCCTGGCCTACCTGTCGGCGGTGGTCTCCCCCGAACCCGTGCTCACGCCGGAGATCCGCGGCCTGGCCCGCGCCGTCGCCGACCGTTACGCGGGCACCTTCAGCGACGTGCTGCGCCTCGCCGTGCCGCCGCGACACGCCCGGGTGGAGAAGGAGAAGCGCCCCTGGGAGGAGGCCGAGGAGGCCGCGGACGAGCCCGTGAGCGCTTCCGCTTCCCATCAGGGTTCCGCCACCGAGCAGGCGGTCGGTACGGACGCCTTGCCCGCCGAGGACGGGCGCTCCGAGCCCGCCGAGGCGGAGGCGGCCGCCTATGGGCCGCCCGGCGGCGAGGACGGTCCCGCCTCGGGCGTCGCGGCGGACACCGCCGACCCCGCGGCGGAGTCCGTGGAACCTGCGAGCGCGCCCGCCGCCGAGGTCTCCCCCGAGCCCGAGCCCGACCCCGAGGCCGAATCCGGCGACCACACCGACGGTCCCGGCTCCGGCCTCCCTGCCACGGAGGCCGGACACGCCGCTCCCTCCGCCCCCTCCCCCGCGGAGGCCCCGGCTGCGCCGGACGGCCCCGCCGCCGACCCCGGCCCCTGGGCCGACTACCCGGCCGGCCCCTCCTTCCTCGCCGCGCTGCGCGACGGGCGCGCCCCCCGGGCCGTCTGGTCGGCCCTCCCCGGCCCCGGGTGGGACGACGCCATCGCCATCGCGGTCCGCACCACCGTCGACGCCGGGCGCGGCGCCGTGGTGGTCGTCCCCGACAAGCGGGACGTGGCCGTCCTGGACGCCGCGCTCACCGAGCGCCTGGGCCCAGGGCGGCACGTCGCCCTCACCGCCGAACTCGGCCCGGCCGAGCGCTACCGACGCTGGCTCGCCGTCCTGCGCGGGGAGGCGTCCGCCGTCGTCGGCACCCGCGCCGCCATGTTCGCCCCGGTCCACGACCTGGGCCTGGTGGTCCTGTGGGACGACGGCGACGACGTGCACGCCGACCCGCACGCGCCCTACCCGCACGCCCGCACCGTGCTCACCCTGCGCGCCCACCGTGCCGGGGCCGCCGCGCTCATCGGGGGCTTCACCCGGACCGCGGAGGGCGCCCGCCTGGTGGAGTCGGGGTGGGCCCACCCCCTGACCGCCGACCGGGAGACGGTGCGCCGCCGCGCCCCCGCCGTCCGGGCCTCCGGCGACGACTTCGAGCTGAGCCGCGACGAGGCGGCCCGCGCCGCCCGCCTGCCCCACCTGGCGATGCGCGTCGCCCGGGAGGCGGCCGCGCACGGTCCGGTCCTGGTGCAGGTCCCCCGGCGCGGCTACCTCGCCTCCCTGGCCTGCAACCGGTGCCGCGCCCACGCGCGGTGCGGCTCCTGCCAGGGGCCGCTGGCGCTGCGCAGCGCGCACGCCGCCCCCTACTGCCGGTGGTGCGGGCGGATCGCGGGCGACTGGCAGTGCGAGGAGTGCGGGCACGCGCGCGTGCGGGCCTCGGTGGTGGGCGACCGCCGGACCGCCGAGGAGCTGGGGCGCGCCTTCCCCTCGCTCCCCGTGCGCACGTCGGGCCGGGACGAGGTGCTGACCTCGGTTCCGGAGCGTCCGGCGCTGGTGGTGGCCACGCCCGGCGCCGAGCCGGTGGCCGAGGGCGGGTACGCCGCCGCGCTGCTGCTGGACGGCTGGGCGATGCTGGGCCGCGCCGACCTGCGCGCGTCGGAGGAGGCGGCGCGGCGCTGGTTCACGGCGTCGGCTCTGGTCCGCTCCGCCGAGGAGGGCGGGCGCGTGGTGGTGATGGCCGACGCGTCGGCGCCGGCGGTGCAGGCGCTGGTGCGCTGGGACCCCTCCGGTCTGGCCGAGCGTGAGCTGGAGGAGCGCCGCGAGCTGGGGTTCCCGCCGGCGGTGACGATGGCGTCGGTGACGGGCGCGCCCGCTAAGGTGCGCGAGCTGCTGGACGGGCTGGCGCTGCCGGAGTCGGCGGAGGTCCTGGGGCCGGTGCCGGTGGAGGCGGGCGGTCCGGGGCCGAGGCCTGAGGAGACGCCGGAGCGCGCCCTGCTGCGGGTTCCGCACGCCGACGCCTATGCGCTGACGAAGGCGCTCAAGGCCGCGGCGGCCGCCCGCAGTATGCGTCGGGAAGAGCACCTGGCCCAAGTCCGGGTGGACCCGCTGCAGGTGGTCTGACGTAGGGCGCCCGAAGGCCTCCTTTGACATGACCCGGCGGGCGCCGCCATCTGCCGGACTCACTCGCGAGACGCGGCAGCCGAACAGTCCGATCAGCGCGGAAGGCCGACTCTGCGATGCCTGAGCGCTGTCCTTTCCGGCCTGGCGTCCGCTGCGATTGATCAGCGCCGCGAGTATGCGCCAGAGCCACGTAGGCGGCGCCACAGCCCGGAGCATGGTCGCCTCCCCGATGCTGCCTCTGATGGCGGGCT
>NZ_ANAD01000260.1 GCF_000341245.1 Nocardiopsis halophila DSM 44494 | reverse complement strand
CCGGCGGGTATTACCCCGACTCCCCCGAGATCAACGGCAAGAAGGAGGGGTGCGCACCCGGGGCGGGGACACCGATCACGCCGCAGCGGTCGCACCGCTCACAAGGACGCGGCCGAAAGCTCCACCACTCGACCGCCTTTCAGCGCTCAGAAGCCGTCCGATGCACATCGGAGTTCGGTGAGCGCCACAAGGCGAGTACTGAAAGACGAGCATTCCGGTCAGACCCCGTGGGTCAGCACCGAGGGATCCGCTACGCCTATGCGGCTTGTCCCACTGCGGCCGCTCCGGTCCAGGCGCACCTTCATCCGAGTCATTTCCAATCTTCAGTACGGCCTGCTCTGATCACATCAGCGGAGTCGGCCGCGTCCGGCCCGGCTCTTCCGTCTCTCTCAAGCTCGCACTCGATATCGGCCAGCAGCTTCCTGTTACGGATGAACGGGGCCTCACGATTCAGGACCGACAGGAGCAGACTCTGCAGCGAGCACCCCTGTTCTCGTGCCTCCTCCGCAAGTGCGTCACAACGCCCTCCGGAACATCTCTGACAGTGACCATGACTCCCATGCACGCTCCCATGCACGCCTTATAGCCGCTCCGGGCACGCAGCGCACAATCCATTTGCGCATCCCCCTTGCGCCCCTGCTACGTTGCTCTACTTCCCACCCGCGGGAGGTCCCCGGTGCGGGGCGCCGCACCATGGACGGCGGCCCGGTCCCCGGGCCGCGGGAGGTCGCACGTTGAAGCACTCAAGCCCCGAATTCGCCGAGCTCGCCGAGAAGGGCACCGTCCTGCAGTGCCAGGTCGGTTCGGGGGTCCACGGCATCACCGTCTCCGACCAGGACGACCGCGACGAGATGGGGATCTGCGTCGAGCCCCCGGAGTACGTCATGGGGCTGCGCTCCTTCGAGCAGTACATCTACCGGTCCCAGCCCGAGGGCGTCCGCTCCGGGCCCGGCGACCTCGACCTGACCGTGTACTCGCTGCGCAAGTGGATGCGCCTCGCCCTGGACGGCAACCCGACGGTGCTGCTGCCCCTCTTCGTCCCCGAGGAGGAGATCGTCCGTGCCGACCTGCTCGGGCGCGAGCTGCGCGAGGGCGCCGACCGCATCCTGTCCCGCCGGGTCGGCGACCGCTGCCTGGGCTACCTGCGCGCCCAGCGCGACAGCCTGCTCGGCCGGCGGGCCGGGCGCCACACCAACCGCCCCGAGCTCATCGACCGGTACGGCTTCGACACCAAGTTCGCCTACCACATGGTGCGGCTGGGGGTGCAGGGCGCCGAGATCCTGGAGACCGGCCGCCTGACCCTGCCGATGCCCGAGCCGTGGGCGTCCTGGCTCCGGGAGCTGCGCCGCGGCGAGCACACGATGAAGGAGGCCTTGGAGGCCGCCGACGAGCAGGAGGCCTGTCTGCAGCGGCTCCTGGAGACCTCGCCCCTTCCCGAGGAACCGGACCGGGACCGGGCCGACACCTGGCTGGTCGAGGCGCACCGGCGGCACTGGGCCGAGCGGGGGCTGTGACCCGGGGCCCGGGGCGTGCACGCGCGCGTGCCCGGGTCGTCCCCGGGCCGGTCGGGTCAGACCGCGTCGCGCACGTGCGCCGGGTGGGCGCGGTACAGGTCGCGCAGCAGCGCCACTTCGGCGCCGTGGTGCATCACCTCGCGGTTGACGTGCAGGGCGAGCACCGCGAAGGGCAGGTCGGCCCACTGCTCCGGCTCGGCCGCGCCCACGGGGGCGGCGAAGTCCTCGGGGGCCTTCGTTCTCACCCCCGCGCACCAGGCCCGGTAGGCCGCGTCCAGGCGCGCCAGAGCCTCCTCCGCGCCGCCCGGCCATGCGGCGTCGGCCAGGGAGAGGGTGCCGTCGCCGAAGTGGTGGTCCACCCGCAGCTCCAGCACGCCGACGATGATGTGCCCGAGCCGCCAGGCCAGGGTGGTGAAGGGCGGCGGGTCCGGTTCGGGCCAGTCCCAGTCGGCGGCGAACGTGCCGTCCGGGCGCGGGCGCACCGACCAGCACGGTTCGACCGGTTCCCAGAAGAACTCGTCGTCGCCGAGGCCGTCCAGCCGGGGGCGCAGCGAGGCGTCCCAGTAGAACTCCAGCTGGCCGAGAACCTCGGTGGGCCAGTCGAGCGAGGTCATCGGCTACCGTCCCTCCTGCCCACGGCCCCGGCGATGCCGCTGCCCTCGGCGGCGACCTCTTCGTCGGGGTAGGGCCACCACGTGATGTCGGCCAGTCCGGGCTCCAGCGGCGCGAACGGGGCGAGCGCGCGCGCCGCACGGTCGTGCCGCCGCTCCTCGGGGAAGGTGGCGAGCACGTGGCCGCCCGGCCCGAGGGCGTCGTGCAGCGCGGCCAGCAGGGCGGGGGCGGGTCCGGGTCCGCCGGCCCCGGGGGCGGTGTCGAGCAGCAGAACGCAGACGGGCTCGTCGAAGTCGACGAGCCCGCACGTTCGCAGCCGCTCCACCAGGGTGTGCGGCGAGGAACAGGAGAGGGACACCACCGGCGCCGCCGCCCGGTGCGGGGAGGCGCCGGCGTGCAGGGCGGGGCCGTTGGAGGCGTCGGCGTAGAGGGCGCGCACACCGGAGCGGCCCTCCCCCGCGGCGGAGAGGACCGCGTCGCAGGTGGGCAGTCCCGAGGAGAGGTCGACGAACTGGCGGACCCCGGCGTCGGCGGCGAGGTAGCGGGCGGCCCGGGCGGCGAAGGCCAGGCGGGTGCGGTCGAGCGGGTCGGCGGCGGACGCCGGTGGGGCCGTTGCGGCAGGTGGGGCGGCCCCCCGGAGCGGGGCGGGCCGGCCGTCCAGGCCGACAACACGGGGTCGGGGCACGTCGGGGATCCTGTGGTCCTCGACGATCGGCTGGGCCGGCCACTCATCAGTCACGATCGCGCTCCCGAAGTCCTTTGGCGATCGATGTTACCTGTTGTGAGGTAGGTCATTCACCCGGCGATAAATTCACCGAGAATGAACGGCTCTTTTCCGGATCGAGAGATTTCGGCGCCGCTTCCGCCCACCGGATCCGGCGCGGCCTCGCACCGCCCCGCACGCACGTTGAGGCACCCCCCACCTGCACGGATACCCGCCGACCGGCGGACTCCCCGCCCACTCGACCGCCCGCGGACCGGCATGCGCGCCCGCATGCCGCCGGTCGGGCCGTCACGGTCCGCGGCCGTCCGCCGGCGCCCGCCCGCCAACGACGCCCGCCCTCTTTCGCCCCCGGGAATCCTTGTTAGAGAAGTTTTGACCGAAATCATCCCGAATAAGCCACCCGCGAAGATTGGGGCAGGAGTGAATAGGGGCCCGCCTCCGTCGGCCGGAGATTCGGGCCGGCAGAGCCCTCCCGAACACTCCTGTCGCGGCGGGCGCGGGAGGGGCGGTACGACCATCGAAAGTGGTGGAGCCATGGTGAGGCGGCCGGTGCAGGACCGGCGGGTAAGAGGAGTAACCGGCCCCCAGCGGCGCCTCCCTCAGGGGCGCCTCTGCTGCGCCGTCGCCGGGGGATTCCCTGGCCACGAGGGACCCGATGCTCGACCGACGGGCTCGGGCAGGCGCCCTGTCCTTCCATCGCGGTCCCTCGCATGCACCGTGCAGGACCCGCCACCCGGCAGGCGGTCCGAAGCGGGGCACCTGTTGCGCCGTCGCCGCATCGAATTCAACGTCCAGGCCGCCACCGACGGACGCCGACCGTGAGCTACGCCCGTCGCCGAGCACTCGCACGCCCCCGGACTCCGGTAGGAGGGTCGCCCTGTCATCGGGCCCTCCGGTGGGCCTGCCCGGCCCCGCAGTGGGCCTGCCGGTGGGCGCGCCGACCGACGCGCCCACCGGCCCGGCTCACGCCTCGGAGGGCTCCACGGGGACCAGTCGGCCGGCGTCGTCGCGGTACTCCAGCCGCGGACCCCGGTCCGCGAGGGCGGCCACCGCGGCCACGAGGCGGTCGACGTGCTCCTCGGTGGTGCCCAGGCCGATGCTGGCGCGGACCGCCTGCCCGTGCCCCTCCGGCAGCAGGTACCGGGTCAGCGGGTGGGCGCAGAACAGCCCGTCGCGCACGCCGATCCCGTGCTCGGCCGACAGGGCCGCCGCCAGCAGCCCCGCCGGGACCCCGTCCACCACGAACGACACGATGCCCACCCGCGGGTGCCCGCGGTCCCACAGCGAGAGGTCGTGCACCCCCGGGACGGCCGCCAGCCCGGCCCGCAGCCGTCGCAGGAGCGCCTCCTCGCGGGCGTGCAGGCGCTCCTGGTCGGCCTCCTGCAGGGTCCGGCAGGCGGCGGCGAGCGCCACCGCGCCCAGCACGTTCGGGCTGCCCGCCTCGTGCCGCGCCGGCAGGTCGTTCCAGCGCACGTCCGCGTCGGTCACGTTGCCGGTGGCACCTCCGCCCGCCAGGTAGGGGGCGGCCTCGCGGAGCCAGTCGGCGCGCCCGGCCAGCACGCCCGACCCGAACGGGGCGTAGAGCTTGTGCCCGGAGTAGGCGACGTAGTCGGCCCCGGTCTCGGCCAGGTCGAAGCGGCGGTGCGGCACGTACTGGGCGGCGTCCACCGCGATGCGGGCGCCTTCGGCGCGGGCCGCCTCGGCCAGCTCGCGCACCGGCCAGATCTCGCCGGTGACGTTGGAGGCCGCGGTCACGCACAGCAGCCGGGGCCCCTCAGGGGCGGCCCGCAGCGCCTCGCGCGCCGCGCGCACCGCCTCCTGCGGGCTCTGCGGCAGCGGCAGGCGCACCACCCGCCCGGCCCGGCTCCCCTGGTGCTCCCAGGGCAGCAGGTTGGCGTGGTGCTCGGCGGCGAAGACCACCACCGTGCACCCCTCGGGCAGGCAGCGCGCCAGCAGGTTGAGGGCGTCGGTGGTGCCGCGCACGAAGACCAGCGCGTCGTCGTCGCGCACCCCGGTGTACCGGGCGACGGTGCGCCGGGCCCGCTCGTAGGCGGCGGTGCTGACCTGCGACAGGTACCCGGCGCCGCGGTGCACGCTGGCGTAGAGCGGCAGCGCCTCGTCCAGCTCGCCGCGGACCGCCTCCAGGCAGGGCGCGCTGGCCGCGTAGTCGAAGTTGGCGTACTCGGCGGTGCCGCCGGAGGCCAGCGGCACCGACAGCCCGGTGCCGAGCACGGCGGGCGCGTCGGCGCCGCACGCACGGGCGGCGGGGACGGCGGAGGGGGCGGGGTTCTCGGCGACTGCGGTCATCACTGCTCCTCAGGGGTCATCGGGACCCCGAGGAGCCGGGAGCGTCCCCGCGCGGCGGCATCGGCGCACGGCGGTGTCTCCGGCTCGAACCCGCGGGGGTCCGCGCTTGCCTGACACGTTGCGTCCATCGGTCGTGTCTCGACCTGGTCCTCACCCGGGGCACCCCACCGCGGTGGAGGGTTGCCGGCCAGCAAGCCGGGGCTTCGCGCTGGCGCTCATGACCTATGCGGGACTATAGCGCACCGTGTCCGGTTCTGCGCAAGGCGGGGCCGTGGTGACGGTGTCGGCGCGGAGGAGCCGGCCCGGAGTCCGGTCGACGGGATGCGCCTGGACGTCGACGGGATCGCCGATCCCCCGCCTCCGGCACACGGCCGCACCGCAGCATTGACAGCGGTGCACCGGTTGCGGGGATACTTGGACGACTGCCCTCCCGCTGAGGGCGCCCTGCCTTCCCAGGTCGCCCTGCCAGGCGCGAGACTCCAGCCCTACGGAGCCTCATGCTGCCTGGAAACGGAAAGGGCCCACACCGTGCACGGTCACGACCACACGCGCGCTCTGCTCGCCGACCCCGACGTCGTCCTCGTCTCGGGGTACGCCCGCCTGCCCGACGCGGTCGCGAGCCATTCCCAGTACGAGCGCCTCGGCGTGGTGCTCGCCGTCAACGTCACGGACGGGCGCATCGTCGCCGCCGACACCACGCTCCTCACCGACCTGGCCAAGCAGTTCTTCCGCGCGCTCGTCGAGGGCCTGTCGGTCGCCGAGGACCTGCCCGAGATCTCCGAGCGCGTGCGCACCCGCTACGCCGGCCAGTCCGGCGCCGCCCTGACCACGGCGCTGCGGCGCTGCCTGGAGACCTACCACCAGCTGCGCGAACAGCGCGGCGGCGAGCAGCCGACCGAGTGAGCGAGGGATGAGCCCGACGAACCGCACCGACGCACACGACGAGCACGAATCCGACCGCGGTCCCGGCAGCGGCGGCCGCGCTCCCGACGGCGGCGCGCGACCCGAGGCGCCGGCCGACGGGGCACCGCAGGCCCAGGGCCCCCTGGCCGGGGTCCGGGTGGCCGACCTGTCCCGGGTCCTCGCCGGCCCCTACGCCACCATGCTCCTGGCGGACCTGGGGGCCGAGGTGGTGAAGGTGGAGCACCCCGGGCGCGGCGACGACACCCGCGCCTGGGGCCCACCCCACGCCGGCGGGGAGGCCGCCTACTACCTGGCCGTCAACCGCGGGAAGCGGAGCCTGGCGGCGGACGTCAAGGACCCCGCCGGGCGGGCGGCCGTACAGGAGCTGTGCGCCCGCTCCGACGTGGTGATCCAGAACTTCCGCCCGGGCGTGGCCGAGCGCCTGGGCCTGGGCTACGCCGAGGTCCGCGAGCGCAACCCCGCCGTGGTGTACTGCTCCATCAGCGGCTTCGGCCCCGAGCACACCCCCGCCGACCGCCCCGCCTTCGACGTGCTCGTCCAGGCCGAGAGCGGGCTGATGGGCATCACCGGCGAGCCGGACGGCCCGCCCTCCAAGGTGGGCGTGGCCATGACCGACGTGCTCTCCGGCCTCAACGCCGCGGTGGCGATCCTGGGGGCGCTGCTGCGCGCCCGCACCACCGGGCAAGGCGAGCACGTGGAGGTCTCGCTCATCAACTCGGCCCTGTCGGGCCTGGTCAACATCGCCCAGCAGGCGCTGGTCACCGGCGCCGAGCCGCCGCGCATGGGCAACGCCCACTCCACCGTGGTGCCCTACCAGGTGTTCGGCACCGCCGACGCCGACATCGTGGTCGCCGCCGGCAACGACGGGCTGTTCCAGCGGCTGTGCGAGGTGCTGGGACGCCCCGACCTGGGCGCCGACCCGCGCTTCGCCGGGAACCCGGACCGGATCCGCAACCGGGACGCGCTCATCCCCCAGCTGGAGGCCGAGCTGCGGGCCCGCCCCGCCGCCGAGTGGCTGAAGCTGCTCCTGGCGGCCGGGGTCCCGGCCGGGCAGGTGCGCGGCCCCCTGGACGCGGTGCAGGCCGCCCAGTCCGCCGGGGACGACGTGCTGGTGCGGGTCGACCACCCCACCGCCGGGCCGCTGGACACCGTCCGCGCCGGGTTCCGCCTGGCCTCGGGCGCGGGCTCCCGCGCGGCGGACGGCGCCCCGCCCCTGCCCCCTCCCCTGCTCGGCCAGCACTCCCGCGAGGTCCTGGCCGGGCTCGGGCTGGCCGAAGAGGACATCGCGGCCATGATCGACCGCGGCGCGGTGCACCAGAGCGCCCCCGGCGCCGCGCCGGCCGAGACCCCCACCGATGACGACGAAAGGACGGACCACCGATGAGCGACCAGCGCAAGGCCGCGGCCCCCGACCCCCGCGACTTCCTGGCCCTGGACCGGGAGCTGACCGGCGAGGAGCGCGACATCCGCGACACCGTGCGCGCGTTCGCCGCCGACGAGCTGCTGCCGAACGTCGCCGACTGGTACGAGGCCGGGACCATCCCGGACGCCCGCGGCCTCGCCAAGCGGCTGGGCGCCCTGGGCGTGCTGGGCATGCACCTGGAGGGCCACGGCTGCGCCGGCGCCGGCCCGGTCGCCTACGGCGTGGCGTGCAGGGAGCTGGAGGCCGTCGACTCGGGCCTGCGCAGCTTCGTGTCGGTGCAGGGGTCGCTGGCCATGACCGCGATCCACAAGTTCGGCTCCGAGGAGCAGAAGGAGCAGTGGCTGCCGCGGATGGCCGCCGGAGAGGCGATCGGCTGCTTCGGGCTGACCGAGCCCGACTCCGGCAGCGACCCCGGATCGATGCGCACCCGCGCCCGCCGCGACGGCGACGACTGGGTTCTCGACGGCACCAAGATGTGGATCACCAACGGTTCGGTCGCCGACGCGGCGGTGGTGTGGGCCGCGACCGACGACGGCGTCCGCGGCTTCCTCGTGCCCACCGGCACCCCGGGGTTCACCGCCAACACCGTCCGGCACAAGCTGTCGCTGCGCGCCTCGGTCACCTCGGAGCTGGTGCTGGAGGGCGTGCGGCTGCCCGGCTCGGCGCTGCTGCCCGGGTCGCGGGGCCTGGGCTCGCCGCTGTCCTGCCTGAACGAGGCCCGCTACGGCATCGTGTGGGGCGTGGTGGGCGCGGCCCGCGCGTGCTACGAGTCGGCGCTGGAGTACGCCGCCACCCGGGAGCAGTTCGGACGGCCCATCGGCGCCTTCCAGCTCACCCAGCGCAAGCTGGCCGACATGGTGGTGGACGTGAACCACGCGCAGATGGCGGCGCTGCGGATCGGGCGGCTGAAGGAGGAGGGCGCCTGCCACCACAACCACGTGAGCTTCGGCAAGTTCGCGAACGTGGCCGCGGCCCAGCGGGTGGCCCGCACCGCCCGGTCGGTGCACGGCGCCAACGGGATCACCCTGGAATACCCGGTGATGCGGCACATGGCGAACCTGGAGACGGTGGCCACCTACGAGGGCACCGAGGAGATCCACGCGCTCAGCATCGGCCAGGCGGTGACGGGGCTCTCGGCGTTCCGGTGACCCGCGAGTAGCCCCGGCCCCGGCCCACCCAGCACAATGGTCGTGAGCCGAACGAGGGAGAGGTCGATGGGGAACGACACCAAGCAGTTCCGGGCCACGAAGGTGCGGCGCGTCTTCGACGCGAGCATGTCCGGCCTGGTGAAGTACGGGCTGGGCCCGTCCTCCACGAGACTGCTGACCACCCGCGGACGCTCGACGGGCTTCCTGCGCTCGACCCCGGTCGACCTGGTCGAGAACGAGCAGGGCCGCTTCCTCGTCGCCCCTTACGGTGAGGTCGGCTGGGTGCGCAACATCCGCAAGGACGGCTTCGCGACGCTGCGCCGGGGCGGGTGGATCGAGCTGGTCAGCGTGGTCGAGGTGGGCGCCGAGCGCGCCGCGCCGGTGCTGCGCGAGTACATGGACCACCCGCGGGTCGCGGTGGTGGGCCCCTACTTCAAGGCCGCGCCCGACTCGCCCCTGGAGTGGTTCGTCGACGAGGCCGCGGACCACCCGGTCTTCGAGATCGTCCGAAGCACCACCGTGCGCCTGTGAGGCCCGCGACCGACGGGGGCGCCCTCCACTGAGGGCGCCCCCGTCGCCGTGTGCGGCCGGCGTCCGGACCGGGGTCCGCATGTCCCCCGGTGAGCACCACGGCAGGCCGTGTCCGCTCCCGTGGCGCGGTCTCCCTCCGCCCGGTCCGGTACGGCCGCTCCGCGGCCACTCCTTCGGAAGGCGGCCAGCGGCCGCCGTGGACCCCCGGCCAGAGCACACGCCTTCGTGGATCGGCCGAAGGCCGCCGGTCGCGTCCGTTCGTGCGGTGGAGCTCTCGGCGGCCCTGAGCGCCTCCTGCCGGGCGGCCTCCCCCTGCCCGAACACGGCCGGCGCGCCGGTCGGGCCGCCCTCAGGGCGGCAGAGCCCGGAGCCGAGCCCGGATCAGGGTGCCAGGACCGCGCGGTTCCGGGCGAAGGGAGATGGCGCCGCTCCCAAGGGCGCGGCCCGGGCGGCCTTCGGCCGCCCGGTGAAAGGCGCTCACAGCCGCGGGAAGTCACTCCGCTTCAACGCCTCGCCGATGGATCCGCCCCCGCTCCCCGCGGCGTTCCCCTCTTCGGTCAGCCGCCGGTCCAGCGCCTGCGTCCGGGCGGTGCGAGGGACCGCGCCCCATTGAACCCGCGCAGCCGGCCCCCTCGCGTGGTGGCGGGCCCCCTACGCGCATCCGGGTCGTGTCCGCTGGAGTAGTGGAACTGTCGGCCGCGTCCTTCCGAGCGGTGCGGCCGCTGCAACGCGATCGGCGGCCCCGCCCCCGGTGCGCGCCCCCTTCCTTGTCGTTGATCTCGGGGAAGTCGGGGAATACCGGCCGGTATTACCCGACTTCCCCGAGATCAACGGGGGGTGTCGGTGCGGGCGGCAGGCAGTGCTCCCCGGGAGCGGCCGGGGCCCGCAGAGGTCCACCACGCCAGCGGACACGACCCCACCGGGCGCCGCTCGGACAGCGGCCGACCGGCGCCGGGGGACGGCGTCCGCTGACGTGGTGTCGCCTCCGTCCGACCGGTTCGGCACGGTCGTCGCGGATCGGAGGCGGCCCTCTCCCGCCCTCGCCGGGATCAACGGCAGCAGGGGCGCCGCGGTCGGTCGTGACGGCCGACCGATCCCGCCCGGTTCCTACGTCCAAGGATGTAGACGGAGTCGCCGCGACGCAGGAGGTCCTCGGCGCCCTCCGGCCGCCACTCTGGTCGGAGTGCGGGCCGGGACTGGTCCGCCTGGCGCGGACGACGGGGAGAGGACACGGCGGATGGGGACGAGCAGCGGGCCGCGGACCGAGGCCGGGAGCGGGGTCCGAGCCGATACCGGCGGACCGCAGGCGGCGCCTGGGCAGGGGGAGGCGCCCCAGGGGGCGGGGCGCCTCCCCCTGCTCGATGTGCTCCGGGGCCTGGCGATCCTGGGCACCCTCGGAATGAACGTCTGGATCTTCACCGCCCCCGGCGCGGAGCTCAGTGCGCTGTCCATGGAGGCGCCCACGCTGGCCTCGGTCACCGCCGACCCCTCGCCCGGCACCGTCGTGGAGGCCCTGTTCCGCCTCACCGCGAACGGAACGTCGCTGGCGCTGCTCACGCTGCTGTTCGGCGCCGGGCTCGCGGTGCAGTACCGCTCCGCGCACAAGCGCGGCCTCCCCTGGCCGGGCCCCTACAAGTGGCGTGCGCTGTTCCTGTTCGCCGAAGGGCTGGTGCACTTCACCCTGGTGTTCGCCTGGGACGTGCTCATGGGGTACGCCGTGACCGCGATGGCCGCGGCGTTGCTGCTGGCGCGCGGACGGCGTGTGCGCGCGGCGGCGGCCTGGGCCGCCGGCTCACTGCACGTGGCGGCGATGGCAGGGGCCACCGCCCTGATGGTGGCGGCGGGGGCCGTCGGCGGGGACGGCGCCGGCGGCCCCGACCCGGGTGCGGTCCGCCTCTACGCCGAGGGCGGGTACCTGGAGCAGGTGGCGGTCCGCCTGGAGAACGCCATGGTGCTGCGGATCGAGCCGGTCATGACCTTCGGCATGATGCTCACGCTGTTCCTGTGCGGAGTGGCCCTCTTCCGCGCCGGCGCGTTCGGCCCGGGGGCGCAGGGGCGGCGGCTGCGGGTCCGCCTGGCGGTGTGGGGGCTGGGGGCCGGAGTTCCGATGAAGGCGGCCGCCTCCTTGATGGGCGGCGACGGGTTCCTCATCGAGCGCTATGTCGCGGCCCCGGTGGTGGCGCTCGGCGTAGCGGGGCTGGTCGGCCTGGTGCTGGACCGGGCCCGGCGCACCGGTCCGGTCACGGCCGCGCTGTCGAACCTGGGGCGCACGGCGCTGAGCGGCTACGTGCTGCAGAACGCGATCGCCATGGTGGTGTGCTACGGCTTCGGCCTGGGCCTGGCCACGCACTTCGCGGGAACCGGCCCGTGGTGGGTCATCGCCCTGTGGGCGGCGATCAGCGCGGTGCTGCTGGCCGGGAGCGCCCTGTGGCTCCGCCGTTTCCGCCACGGCCCGCTGGAGGCGGCCCAGAAGGCGGCCCTGTCACGCGTCGCCCGCTGACCCCCGGTCGCGTCGCGCGCTGTCGCATCGGGGAACGCCGTGAACGCCAGGCCGGCCGCCCCAGGGGGCGGTCGGCTCCCCTGCGTGCATCCCTCGTGGTGGAATCACCACTATCGGCGCCCTGACGTGGCGTTTTCACCACTATCGATCACCGTCCGGGGCCGGGAACCGCGGGCGGGCACGGACGAGGGGTCCACCTCCCCAGTGGGAGGTGGACCCCTCGGTCGCCTCTGCGCCGGGACCTATTGGGCCCCTATGAGGGTCCTCAGGCGCCGACGGCGGACTTGAGGGCCTCGGCGCGCTCGGTGCTCTCCCAGGTGAACTCCGGGACCTCGCGGCCGAAGTGGCCGTAGGCGGCGGTGGCGGAGTAGATCGGGCGCAGCAGGTTCAGGTCGCGCACGATCGCCGCCGGACGCAGGTCGAAGACCTCGCGGACGGCCTTCTCGATGACGTCCGGGGCCACCTGCTCGGTGCCGAAGGTCTCGATGAACACACCGACCGGGGCGGCCTTGCCGATGGCGTAGGCCACCTGGACCTCGGCGCGCTCGGCCAGGCCGGCCGCCACGATGTTCTTGGCGACCCAGCGGGTGGCGTAGGCGGCCGAGCGGTCCACCTTGGACGGGTCCTTGCCGNCGGGCGTAGCCGCCGTAGGTGTCCACGATGATCTTGCGGCCGGTCAGGCCGGCGTCGCCCATCGGGCCGCCGATCTCGAAGCGGCCGGTCGGGTTGACCAGGAGCCGGTAGTCGTCGGCCTCCAGGCCGTACTGCTTGACGATCGGCTCGATGACGTGCTCCTTGATGTCCGGCGTCAGGAGCTCGTTCATGTCGATGTCGGGGGCGTGCTGGCTGGACAGCACGACGGTGTCCAGGCGCACCGGGGTGGTGCCCTCGTACTCGACGGTGACCTGCGTCTTGCCGTCGGGACGCAGGTAGGGAACGGTGCCGTCGTGACGGACCGCGGACAGGCGCTGGGACAGCGCGTGGGAGAGCTTGATCGGCAGGGGCATCAGCTCGGGGGTCTCGCGGTTGGCGTACCCGAACATCAGGCCCTGGTCGCCGGCGCCCTGGCTGGCGAGCTTGTCCTCCTCGTTCTCGACCCGCGCCTCGTAGGCGGTGTCGACGCCCTGCGCGATGTCGGGGGACTGCTGGTCGATGGAGACCGAGACCCCGCAGGAGTCTCCGTCGAAGCCCTTGGCAGAGGAGTCGTAGCCGATCTCAAGGATCTTCTTGCGGACGATGTCGGGAATGTCCACGTAGGTCTTGGTGGTGACCTCACCGGCGATGTGCACCTGCCCGGTGGTGATCAGGGTCTCCACGGCGACCCGGCTTGCGGGGTCGTCCTTCAGCATCGCGTCGAGGATCGCGTCACTGATCTGGTCGGCCATCTTGTCGGGGTGGCCTTCGGTGACGGACTCGGAGGTGAAAAGGCGACGGGACACGTAAGTGACTCCTTGCAGCGGCTGCTGGCTGACAGTTGTCTCTGTTCGGTCGGCGTCCGCCGGGGCTGGTGGGTGACCACCGGCGATTACCGACCCACGGGGTTGGTTTCTCGGTCCACTGTAGTGGTGCCCTCCCCGCCGCACCCGGGGCGCGGGGGGTTCATGGGGCCGCCACGACCGTTCCGACGGCGGCACGAAACCGTCGCCCATCCATGGAACGCCCACTTCAGACGCCCCTGGACACATTGTGACGTAAGCCACATAAAAAGTTCTAGAGGCGGTTCCGATCATGCCTCTGCGCTGGGGTTTTCGTAGCGTACAGCGAAACGGCTTGCCCGCGGCGCAACACAGGAGAGGCCGTGTCAGGTCGCTGTGAGGCGCTCGGCCACCAGGTCCCAGACGCGGTCGGCGAGATCGGTCTTGGGGCCCATCGGAACCTCGGTGGAACCGCCCTCGGCGCTCAGCACGACCGCCTGGTTCTCCTCGGTGCCGAAGGCCCGGCCGCCCCCGACCCGGTTGACCACGAGCAGGTCGCAGCCCTTGCGGGCCAGCTTGGCCCGCCCGTTGGCCAGCACGTCGTCGGTCTCGGCGGCGAACCCCACCACCACCTGGCCCTCGCGGGCGCGGTCGGCGGAGATCTCGGCGAGGATGTCGGGGTTGAGGGCCAGCTCGAGGGGGTCGGGCCCGGCCCCGGTCTTCTTGATCTTGCTCACGGCGCCGGTCGCGGGGCGGAAGTCGGCCACGGCCGCGGCCATCACCACGGCGTCGGCCTCCTTGCGGGCCTCCAGCACGGCCCGGTGCATCTCCTCGGCCGACTCCACCGGCACGACCTCGGCCCCGGCGGGCGCGGGCAGGTCGGTGTTGGCCGCGATCAGGCGCACGTGCGCGCCGCGCGCCGCGGCGGTGGCGGCCAGCGCGTGGCCCTGCCGCCCCGAGGAGCGGTTGCCCAGGTAGCGCACGGGGTCGACGGCCTCGCGGGTGCCGCCGGCGGTGATCAGCACGTGCCGCCCGGCCAGGTCGGCGGGGGCGGGGCCGCGGCGCAGCGCCGCGCGGGCGGCCTCGAACAGGGCCTCGGGGTCGGGAAGGCGGCCGCGGCCGGTGTCGGCGCCGGTCAGGCGGCCCGAGTCGGGGGTGAGCACGACGGCGCCGCGCGAGCGGAGCGTGGCGACGTTGGCGCGGGTGGCCGGGTGCTCCCACATCTCGGTGTGCATGGCCGGGGCGAAGACCACCGGACAGCGCGCGGTGAGCAGGGTGTTGGTGAGCAGGTCGTCGGCCAGCCCGTGGGCGGCCTTGGCCAGCAGGTCCGCGGTGGCCGGGGCGACGAGGACCAGGTCGGCCCCCTGCCCCAGGCGCACATGCGGCACGTCGTGCACGGAGTCCCACACGCCGGTGGCCACCGGGCGGCCGGACAGGGCGGCCCAGGTGGGCTCGCCGACGAAGCGCAGCGCATCGGCGGTGGGGACGACGCGGACCCGGTGGCCGGTCTCGGTGAAGCGGCGCAGCACCTCGCACACCTTGTAGGCGGCGATGCCGGCGCCCACCCCCAGGACGACCTCGGGCGCGTCGGTTGCGGATTCTTCAGGTGCGTTCACGGTCGGACTCTAGCCGGGGGCCGGGGCCCCCGCGCCACTGCCTCAGCTGCCCTCGTAGGGCTCAGCGGTGAGCAGGCCCGACTTCACCTCGCGCAGGGCGATGGAGAGCGCCTTCTCCTGAACCTGGGTCTCGACCAGCGGGCCGACGTACTCCAGCAGGCCCTCGCCGAGCTGGGCGTAGTAGGCGTTGATCTGCCGGGCACGCTTGGAGGCCATGGTGACCAGGCTGTACTTGCTGTCGACGAGCTCGAGGAGGTCGTCGATCGGCGGGTTGGTGATGCCTTCGGCGACGGGCTCGGTACCAGCCACGTGGGTTCCCCCTGGACGGTCGTCGGCCCCCGTCGCCGGGGGCCTGGTGGTCGGTGCGGGCGCCGGATATCACACTTTCGGCGCCTGGATCAAGGCTAGCAGCTCGTCACGGACGTCCTCGACCGACGTGTTGACGAGCGTGGCGTCGAACTCCTTCTCGGCCGCCATCTCGGTGCGCGCGGCGTCGAGCCGGCGCCGGACCACCTCGGGGGCCTCGGTGCCGCGGCCGGTCAGCCGCCGCACCAGCTCCTCCCAGGAGGGGGGCGCCAGGAAGACGTGGAAGGAGTCCGGCATGGTCGCGCGGACCTGCCGCGCGCCCTGCAGGTCGATCTCCAGCAGGACGGGGACCCCCGCGTGCAGCCGCTCCTCCACGGGCGCGCGCGGCGTCCCGTAGCGGTTGCCGGCGAACTCGGCCCACTCCAGCATCCGCCCGTCGGCGACCATGCGGTCGAACTCCTCGGGGCCGACGAAGAAGTACTCCACCCCGTCGGTCTCCCCGGGGCGCGGGGCCCGCGTGGTGACCGAGACCGACAGCCAGACCTCGGGGTGGTCGGCGCGGATCTTCTTGACCACGGTGCTCTTGCCGACCCCGGAGGGGCCGGAGAGGACCGTGAGCCGCCGGGCCGGGGCGCCGGTGTCGCCGGCGTCGATCGGGCTGGTAGGCACGTGGGGATCTAACTCTCGGTGCGGCGCTGTCGGACCCGGTCGGGCCGTGCCCGCGCACAAGGGGGCGGGCCGCCGGACCGGGGGTGATTGGTCTTTTATACCACCGCGCCGCGGCGCCTCCGGCCGTCCCGCGCCCCCTGCGGGGGGCGGTGCGGACCGGGGCGCCGCGGCGCTCACGGGGTCCTCCGCCGCACCGGCGGCCGCGGCGCGTGGCCGCGGCCGACCGGCGGACCCGTCGGGCGGTCCCCGCGGTGGGGAACCGCACAGTCGGCCGGGTCCTTACTCGGCGCCGCCGAATTCGCGCTCAAGGGCGGAGCGCTGGTTGGCACCCAGGCCGCGGACGCGACGCGACTCGGCGATGTTGAGGCGCTCCATGATCTGCTTGGCGCGGACCTTGCCGACGCCGGGGAGCGACTCCAGAAGAGCCGAGACCTTCATCTTGCCGATGACGTCGTCGGTCTGGCCGTCGGCGAGCACCTCCTTGAGGGAGACGCCACCGTGCTTCAGCCGGTTCTTGACTTCCGCGCGCTCTTTTCTGGCCTTAGCGGCCTTCTCCAGAGCCGCGGCGCGCTGCTCGGGTGTGAGGGGAGGAAGGGCCACGCCGGGTCACCTCGGTTTTCTCTCGTTTGTAGAGGGCGGACGCCTGCGCAAGTTAGTAGGTTCCGGGCCTGTTCGGCAACGCAAAGTGGCCCTTCAAGCGCTATTTCGTCCAACTAATTACTCCGTGTCACCATCCGATTGCGCACCGAGGTTGAAATCGGGACTTTTGGCCCGGTTGAGCACGGCGACGTCATCCCCGGACAGGCCCGCACTCCGGGGTCCGAGCCGGTCGCGGGCCCACCCGGCCATCGGCTTCCGGAAACCCGAATCCGAGTGACCGAATGTGACCGGATTCGGACACGGTGAGGAACGAGAGGGGGCCGGGGCCCGCCCCCGGAGGGACGGGCCCCGGCCCCCTCGGCCGTGCGGCGCCCGCGCGGGGCGCCCGGAACCGGGCCCAGCGGCCGCCGCGCTCCCCTGCCCGCCGCCGCTCCGCCGCCCCTCCCGGGCGGTCCGCGGAAGCGGTGCGCACGGCGCCGGCGGGCGGGCGGCCCGCCGGCTCAGCCCACCGACTCGGCCCGGCGCACGTCCGCGGCGATCGAGGCCGCGGCAGCGCCCGGGTCGGCGGCGCGGGTGATCGGGCGCCCGATCACCAGCAGGTCCGCCCCGGCCGCCAGCGCCTCCTGCGGGGTGGCCACCCGGGCCTGGTCGCCGCGGTCGGCCCCCGCCGGGCGCACGCCCGGGGTGATCAGCTGCACGTCCGGGCCCACGTCCGCGCGCAGCTGGGCCGCCTCCTGCGGGGAGCACACCAGCGCGCCCGCGCCCGCCTCCACGGCCAGCTCCGCCAGCCGCCGGGCCGCGTCCGAGGCCGGGCCGCGCATCCCGATCCGGTCCAGCTCGGCGTCGTCCAGGGAGGTGAGCACGGTCACCGCGGCGATGGTGGTCTCCGGCGCCGCCTCCACCGCCGCCGCGATCATGTCCCTGCCGCCGGCGGCGTGCACGGTCAGGATCGACGGTTTCAGGCGGGCCACGTTGCGCGCGGCTCCGGCGACGGTGGCCGGGATGTCGTGCAGCTTCAGGTCGAGGAAGACCGAGACCCGGTTGGCCCCCCGCACGGTGGTGATCACCTCGGGTCCGTAGCGCAGATAGAGTTCCAGGCCCACTTTGACCGTGCTGACGTGCGGGGCGACCGCCGACGCCCACCGGGCTGCGGTCTCGATCTCAGGTGCGTCGATGGCGACTGCGATGGGCGCGGCCACGATGCCTCTCCTTCACGTGCGTGTGTGGAACGTGCGTGTGTGGAACGTGCGTGCTGTACGGCCGGACCGGCCGCCCCCGGCGGAGGCGCCGCGGCCCGGTCCGCCGGGAACCGCACGGGCGCGCGGGCACTGCCCGGAGCGGTTCCCCGGTTCACCGGGTTCATGCATGTCCGCCCGCGGAGGGGCCGGGGCGGCCCTCAGGCGGCCCCAGCGCCGCTCGGCGCCCCTCCCGGCCTCCCGGAACGACCGGTGCGTATCGGGACCGCCACGGGCTGTCTCAGGCCCTGCTCGGAGCATCCTGGCCGCCCAGAGGCGCCCCCATGGGGCGGTGCGCGGCGCCGATGACGTCGGCGACCCGTCCGATCCCGTGCTCGGTCAGGGCCTCCTCCAGCTCGCGCAGGATCCGCACGCAGGCCGAGGGGTCGTGGAAGTTGACCGTTCCCACGGCCGCCGCCGAGGCGCCGGCCGCCAGGAACTCCAGCACGTCGGTGCCGGTGCGCACCCCGCCCGTGCCGATGATCGGCAGCTCGGGCAGGGCGGCGTGCACCTCGTGCACGCAGCCCACCGCGATCGGGCGGATCGCCGGGCCCGAGACCCCGCCCATGCCCCCGGCCACCGCCGGGCGCAGGGTGCGCGGGTCGATGGCCATGCCGCGGACCGTGTTGACCATCGACAGCCCGTCGGCGCGCGCCTCGGCGCAGGCCTCGGCCAGGGCCACCGGGTCGGGCACGTCGGCGGCCAGCTTGGCGAAGACCGGGACCTCGGACCGGGCGTGCGAGCGCACCGCGTGCACCACCCGGGCGGCCTCGCGGGGGTCGTCGGTGAAGTGCCGCCCCTGGTCGGAGGGGTTGGCGCAGGACAGGTTCACCTCCAGGAACGCCACCCCGGGCGCCTCGGAGACCCGCCGGGCCAGCTCGGCGTACTCGGCCGCGCCCGACCCGGCCAGCGACACCCCGGCGCGGCCGCCGCGGGAGAGCAGCCAGGGCAGGTCGCGCTGGAGGAAGACCTCCACCCCGGGGCCCTGCAGCCCGGTGGCGCTGAGCATGCCGCTGGGCGTCTCGGCCACCCGGGGCGCGGGCCGACCGGCGCGCGGTTCGAGCATCACCGACTTGGTGATGACCGCCCCGAGCCGGGAGATGTCGAAGAACGCGGACAGCTCGCGCCCGGTGCCCCCGCAGCCGGCCGCGGTGAGCACCGGGTTGTCCAGCTGCACGCTTCCCAGCCGCGTCCTCAGGTCCGGGCTCATCCTCGGGTCCGCCTTCCTGGCAGTGGTGGTCGATCCGGGCGGCCGCCCGCGCGCTGTGGGCGGAGGGGACGACGGTCCGACCGGCGCCGCACCGCCCGGCCGCCCGCCGACCGGTGAGCGGTCGGCACCGCTCCAGGACAGGCCGGGACCGACGGTGCGCCACCGGACCGGCCACTCCCGGAGCCGCCCCCGCACGGACAGTCGGCCCCGGGCCGACGGCCCGCCCCCATCACGGCGTACGCACCGCCGCCGAGACGACGACGCCTCAGGAACCGCCCCGAGCAGGACGGCGGAACGCCCACGGCCGCGCCTCGGCGGAAGTGCGGGCAGGGCGCGGGGCCTTGGGCCCGACAGGGCCCCGGCTCCGCGGGCGTGCGGGCCGGCGTCGGGGGCGGCATCGGCGCCCTCACCCCGCCGCGCGGTCGGCCATGCCGTCGCCGGAGTCGGGGCGGGCCTTCCAGCCGGGCGCTCCCAGGGCGTCGAAGGGGATGGTGCCCACGTCGTCGAAGCGGACCCGCTCGCCGCGGAAGACCGGCCCGTCGACGCAGGCGCGCACCATCCGGGTGATGCCGTCGTCGCCGACGACCGGGACCACGCACGACATGCACAGCCCGGTCCCGCAGGCCATCGTCTCCTCCACCGCCACCTGCAGCGGGATGCCGTGCCGGGCGGTGAGCGCGCCGACCTCGCGGAGCATGGGCATGGGCCCGCAGGCGTAGACCACGTCCGAGCGCGCCTCCTCGATCACCCGCCCCAGCGGGGCGGTGACCGGCCCGCGCACCCCGAACGAGCCGTCGTCGGTGGTGAAGGTCGCGGTCTCGGCCACCCGGCGCGCGGTGATCGCGCTGAACACCCGGTCCGCCGAGGCCCCGCCGAGCAGGAAGTCCACCCGGCAGCCCCGCCGCCGCAGCGCGTGCGCCAGCGGGAACAGCGGAGCGCCGCCCGAGCCGCCGCCCACCAGGGCGCAGTTGACCGGGTCGCGGGGCAGCGGGAAGGGCCGGCCCACCGGCCCCACCACGTCGAGCAGGTCGCGGGAGCGGCGCTCGGACAGCCAGGAGGTGCCCGGCCCGCGCACCGCGAACAGGAACTCCACGGTCCCGCCGTAGTCGGGCTTGACGTCGTGCACCGCGAACGGGCGCCGCAGCAGCATGGCCGAGGCCTCCCCGCCCACCGCCACGGCGACGAACTGGCCGGCCCGGAAGCGCTCGGCGATCTGCGGGGCGACCACGGTGATCGCGTAGTAGGCGTCCACCCGGCGCACCGACAGCACCGGGCACCGGATCTGCACCGGACCGTAGTCGCTCAAACCTGACCGTCCTGCCCTGTTCACCCGCCGGGCGGCCCCGGGGCCCGCCGCGGGGGNCGGGGGGCCCCGGGGGGGCCGCTCGCCCTGATCGTCGGCTCAGGCGCCGGTGCCGCGCAGCGACTCGGCGTGCTCCTGCAGGGAGCGCACCCCGATGTCGCCGCGCACCAGCGCCTCGATGCCCTGGACCGCGGCGGCCAACCCCTGCACCGTGGTGACGCTGGGGACGCCGCGCACCACCGCCGCGGTGCGGATCTCGTACCCGTCCAGGCGCGGCCCGGACTGGCCGGCCCCGCCGAACGGCGTGTTGACGATGAGGTCCACCGCGCCGTCGTGGATGAGTTGAACGATAGTGGGTTCTCCGTCCGGACCGGGCCCCTCGCTGTGCTTTCGCACCACATCGGCCTGGACCCCGTTCCGCCGCAGCACCCAAGCGGTGCCCTCGGTGGCCAGGATCGTGAAGCCGAGGTCGGCCAGGCGCTTGACCGGGAAGACCATGCTGCGCTTGTCCCGGTTGGCGACCGAGACGAACACGCTGCCACGGGTGGGCAGCGAGCCGAAGGCCGCCAGCTGCGACTTGGCGTAGGCGGCGCCGAAGGCGGCGTCCATGCCCATGACCTCGCCGGTGGAGCGCATCTCCGGGCCGAGCACGGTGTCCACGCCCTCGCCGTGCCGGTCGATGAAGCGGTTGAAGGGCATGACCGCCTCCTTGACCGCCACCGGCGCGTCCATCGGCAGGGTGCCGCCGTCGCCCTCGGCCGGGAGCAGGCCCTCGGCGCGCAGCTCGGCGATGCCGGAGCCGAGCATGACCCGGGCCGCCGCCTTGGCCAGCGGGACCGCCGTGGCCTTGGAGACGAACGGCACCGTGCGCGAGGCGCGCGGGTTGGCCTCCAGCACGTAGAGCACCCCGGAGGCGAGCGCGTACTGGACGTTGAGCAGCCCCCGCACCCCGGTGCCGCGGGCGATGGCCTCGGTGGAGTAGCGGATCCGCTCGAAGTCCTCGTGGCCCAGGGTGACCGCGGGCAGGGCGCACGCCGAGTCGCCGGAGTGGATCCCGGCCTCCTCGATGTGCTCCATGATGCCGCCCATGTACAGCTCGCGGCCGTCGTAGAGCGCGTCGACGTCGATCTCGATGGCGTCGTCGAGGAACCGGTCGATCAGCACCGGGTAGTCGGGGCTGACCTCGGCGTTGCGCTCGATGTAGTCGGCGAGCATCGTCTCGTTGTAGACGATCTCCATGCCGCGCCCGCCCAGCACGTAGGAGGGGCGGACCATCACCGGGTAGCCGATCTCGTCGGCGACCGCGCGGGCCTGGTCGAAGGAGGTGGCGGTGCCGTGCTTGGGCGCGGGCAGCCCGGCCCGGGCGAGCACGTCGCCGAAGGCGCCGCGGTCCTCGGCCAGGTCGATGGCCTCGGGGCTGGTGCCCACGATCGGCACCCCGGCCGCCTTGAGCTCGCGCGCCAGCCCCAGCGGGGTCTGCCCGCCCAGCTGCACGACCACGCCCACGACCTCGCCGGTGAGCCGTTCGGCGCGGACCACCTCCAGCACGTCCTCCAGGGTGAGCGGCTCGAAGTAGAGCCGGTCGCTGGTGTCGTAGTCGGTGGAGACCGTCTCGGGGTTGCAGTTGACCATGACGGTCTCGTAGCCGGCCTGCGACAGCGCGAAGGAGGCGTGCACGCAGCTGTAGTCGAACTCCACGCCCTGGCCGATGCGGTTGGGCCCGGAGCCGAGGATGATCACCTTGGGGCGGGTGCCCTGCGGGACCTCGGTCTCCTCGTCGTAGCTGGAGTACAGGTAGGGCGTCTTGGCGGCGAACTCGGCGGCGCAGGTGTCCACGGTCAGGTAGACCGGGTGCACGTCCAGGGCGTCGCGCAGCTCGCGGACGACCTCCTCGGACTTGCCGGTGACCTCGCCGACCTGCTTGTCGGAGAAGCCCAGGCGCTTGACGTCGCGCAGGACCTCGGCGTCGAGCTGCGGCGCGGCGGCCAGCCGGCGGGCGGTCTCCTCCAGCAGCGCCATCTGGTCCAGGAACCAGGGGTCGATGCCGGTGGCCCGGTGCAGCTCCTCCACGCTCGCGCCGGCGCGCAGCGCCTGCTGCACCTGGCGCAGCCGGAACTCGCCGGGCGTGGCGGCCGCCTCCAGCAGCGCGTCCTTCTCCCCGGGCTCGCCTTCCCAGGTCAGGCCCACGCCCTTCTTCTCCACCGAGCGCATCGCCTTCTGCAGCGCCTCGGGGAAGGACCGGCCGATGGCCATGGCCTCGCCGACCGACTTCATGGTGGTGGTCAGGCCGGGGTCGGCGCCGGGGAACTTCTCGAAGGCGAACCGCGGGACCTTGACCACGACGTAGTCCAGGGCCGGCTCGAAGCTGGCCGGGGTCTCGGCGGTGATGTCGTTGGGGATCTCGTCCAGGGTGTAGCCCACGGCGAGCCGGGCGGCGATCTTGGCGATCGGGAACCCGGTGGCCTTGGAGGCCAGCGCCGAGGACCGGGAGACGCGGGGGTTCATCTCGATGACGATGAGCCGCCCGCTGGAGGGCTCGACGGCGAACTGGATGTTGCAGCCGCCGGTGTCCACGCCCACCTCGCGGATGATCGCGATGCCCAGGTCGCGCATGCGCTGGTACTCGCGGTCGGTGAGGGTCATGGCCGGGGCGACGGTCACCGAGTCGCCGGTGTGCACGCCCATCGGGTCGAAGTTCTCGATGGAGCAGACGACGACCACGTTGTCGTTGCCGTCGCGCATCAGCTCCAGCTCGTACTCCTTCCAGCCGAGGATGGACTCCTCCAGGAGCACCTCGGTGGTGGGCGACAGGGCCAGGCCCTGGCCGGCGATGCGGCGCAGCTCGGCCTCGTCGTGGGCGAACCCGGAGCCGGAGCCGCCCATGGTGAAGGAGGGGCGCACCACCAGCGGGTAGCCCAGGTCCCCGGCGGCCGCCAGGCAGTCGTCGAGGCTGTGGCAGATGCGCGAGCGGGCGGACTCGCCGCCGATGCGCTCGACGATCCCCTTGAAGGTCTCGCGGTCCTCGCCGGACTGGATGGCCTCGACGTTGGCGCCGATCAGCTCGACGCCGTACTTGTCGAGCACCCCCGACTCGTGCAGCGAAATGGCGGTGTTCAGCGCGGTCTGCCCGCCCAGGGTGGGCAGCAGCGCGTCGGGGCGCTCCTTGGCGATGATCTTCTCGACCATCTCCGGGGTGATGGGCTCGACGTAGGTGGCGTCGGCCATCTCCGGGTCGGTCATGATCGTCGCCGGGTTGGAGTTGACCAGGATGACGCGCAGGCCCTCGGACTTGAGCACCCGGCAGGCCTGGCTCCCGGAGTAGTCGAACTCGGCGGCCTGCCCGATCACGATGGGACCGGAGCCGACCACCAGGACGGAGTTCAGGTCGTTGCGGCGCGGCATGGTTCCCTACTTCTCTGCGGTCTCGGGCTGGGCGGACGGTGCGGACGGCGCGGAGTCCCCGGCTCCCCGGCGCTCCATCAGGGCGCAGAAGGCGTCGAAGAGCTCGGCGGCGTCGTGCGGCCCGGCCGCGGCCTCGGGGTGGTACTGGACGCTGAAGGCGGGGCGGTCGAGCAGGCGCAGCCCCTCCACCACGCCGTCGTTGAGGTCGACGTGGCTGACCTCGGCGCGGCCCAGCGGGGTGTCGAACGGCCCGTCGGTGGGCGCGTCGACGGCGAAGCCGTGGTTGTGGCTGGTGATGTGCACCCGCTTGGTGTGCACGTCCTGCACCGGCTGGTTGACCCCGCGGTGCCCGAAGACCAGCTTGTAGGTGCCCAGCCCCAGGGCGCGCCCCAGCAGCTGGTTGCCGAAGCAGATCCCGAAGAAGGGGCGGTCGGCCCGCAGGACCTCGCGCAGCACCGCGACGCTGTCCTCGGCGGTGGCGGGGTCGCCGGGGCCGTTGCTGAAGAACACCCCGTCCGGCCCGGCCTCCAGGACCTGCTCGGCGGTGGCGCCGGCGGGCAGCACCCGCACCTCGCAGCCGCGCTCGGCGAGCCGCTGCGGGGTCATCGCCTTGATGCCCAGGTCGACCGCGGCCACCCGGTAGCGGGTCGGCACGCCCTCGGGCGGGTGCACGGTGTAGGGCTCGGTGGTGGACACCTCGCCGCTGAGGTCGGCGCCCTTCATCTCCGGGGCGGCCTTGACCCGCTCCACCAGCACCTCGGGGTCGCTCTCCTCGGTGCTGATGACCGCCCGCATGGCGCCGCGGTCGCGCAGGTGGCGGGTGAGCGCGCGGGTGCCGGGCACCGCGATGCCCACCACGCCCTGGCGCGCCAGCTCCTCGTCCAGGGTGCGCTGCGCCCGCCAGTTGGAGGGCACCCGGGCCGGCTCGCGGACCACGAACCCGGCCACCCAGATGCGCCCGGACTCGGGGTCGTCGTCGTTGACGCCGGTGTTGCCGATGTGCGGCGCGGTCATCGTGACGATCTGGCGGTGGTAGGACGGGTCGGTGAGCGTCTCCTGGTAGCCGGTCATGCCGGTGTTGAAGACGATCTCCCCGTAGGCCTCGCCGCGCGCCCCGAAGGAGCGGCCGCGGAACACGCGGCCGTCCTCCAGCACGAGCACGGCCGGGGCGGCTTCGGGGGCTGCGGTTGCTTCTGCTGTCACTGGATCTTCCCATCGAGGACCGTCGGGACGCCGCGCAGGAACGTGCCCATGACACGCCCCGGCAGGCTCATGCCCCGGTACGGGGTGTTGGTGCTCTTGGACTCCAGGGCCGCGGGCTCGACCACCCGCCCGGCCGCCGGGTCGTACAGGGCCAGGTTGGCCGGCTCGCCCTCGGCGAGCGGACGGCCGTGGCCGGCCGCGCGCCCGATCCGGGCGGGCGCGGCCGACATGCGCTCGGCCACCCCGGCCCAGTCGAGCAGCCCGGTGTCGACCATGGTGTGCTGGACCACCGAGAGCGCGGTCTCCAGGCCGAGCATCCCCATCGCGGCCGTGGACCACTCGGTCTCCTTGGCCTCGATGGGGTGGGGTGCGTGGTCGGTGGCCACGCAGTCGATCACACCGTCGGCCAGGCCGCGGCGCAGCGCGTGCACGTCCTCGGCGGTGCGCAGCGGCGGGTTGACCTTGTAGATCGGGTCGTAGCCCTCGACCAGGTCGTCGGTGAGCAGCAGGTGGTGCGGGGCGGCCTCGGCGGTCACCCGGCACCCGCGCTCCTTGGCCCAGCGGATGATCTCCACCGAGCCCTTGGTGGAGACGTGGCAGATGTGCAGGCGTGAGCCCACGTGCTGGGCGAGCAGGCAGTCGCGGGCGATGATCGCCTCTTCGGCGACCGCGGGCCAGCCGCCCAGGCCGAGCCGGTCGGAGACCTCGCCCTCGTTCATCTGGGCGCCCTCGGTGAGCCGCGGCTCCTGGGCGTGCTGGGCGACCACCCCGTCGAAGGCCTTGACGTACTCCAGGGCGCGGCGCATCAGCAGCGCGTCCCACACGCACTTGCCGTCGTCGGAGAAGACCCGCACGCCGGCCACCGAGTCGGCCATGGCGCCGAGCTCGGCCAGCCGCTCGCCCTCCAGACCGCGGGTGACCGCGCCGACCGGGCGCACGTCGCACAGGCCGCTGTCCCGGCCCAGGCGCCAGACCTGCTCGACCACGCCGGCGGTGTCGGCCACCGGGTCGGTGTTGGCCATGGNGCGGCAGCCGCCGGCCACCGTCTCGGCGTCCTCGCGGCCGGGCTCGCGCAGGTGGGTGTGCAGGTCGACCAGGCCGGGCAGGGCGATCAGCCCGGCGGCGTCGACCTCGGCGGCGCCGTCGGCGGCCTGGGCCGCCCCGGCGCCGATCGCGGCGACGGTGCCGTCGCGCAGCAGGATGTCGGCGGGCTCGCCGCCCAGCGGGCGCGCTCCGCGGATCAGGTAGGCCCCGCCGTTGTCGTTCTCTTTGGCCATCGGCCCGAGTTCTCCCTTAGATCAGTTCCCAATGGCCGGCTCGGAGCCGCCCAGCAGCAGGTAGAGCACCGCCATGCGCACGCTGACGCCGTTGGTGACCTGCTCGGTCACGGTGGCGCGCGGGGAGTCGGCGACCTCGGCGGAGATCTCCATGCCCCGGACCATGGGGCCGGGGTGCATGACGATCGCCTGGTCGCCGAGCAGCGCGAAGCGCTCCTTGTCGAGCCCGTAGCGGCGGCTGTACTCGCGCGCGGTGGGGAAGTAGGCGTCCTTCATCCGCTCGGCCTGGACCCGCAGCATCATCACCACGTCGGTCTTGGGCAGCACCGCGTCCAGGTCGTAGGAGACCTCGCAGGGCCAGGAGCCGGCGGTGACCGGCACCAGGGTGGGCGGGGCGACCAGGGTGACCTGGGCGCCGAGGGTGTTGAGCAGCAGCACGTTGGAGCGGGCGACCCGGCTGTGCCGCACGTCGCCCACCACGGCCACGCGCAGGCCCTCCAGGCGGCCCATGCGCTCGCGCATGGTGAAGGCGTCCAGCAGGGCCTGGGTGGGGTGCTCGTGGGTGCCGTCGCCGGCGTTGAGCACCGAGCCGTCGACCCAGTTGGCGAGCCGGTGGGCGGCGCCGGAGGCCGCGTGGCGGATGACGACGCCGTCGGCGCCCATGGCCTGCAGGGTCAGCGCGGTGTCCTTGAGGCTCTCGCCCTTGGAGACGCTGGAGCCCTTGGCCGAGAAGTTGATGACGTCGGCGGACAGGCGCTTGGCTGCCAGCTCGAAGGAGGTGCGGGTGCGGGTGGAGTCCTCGTAGAAGAGGTTGACCACGGTGCGCCCGCGCAGGGTGGGCAGCTTCTTCACCGAGCGGTCGCCCACCTGGGCGAGCTCGCGGGCGGTGTCCAGGACCAGGACGGCCTCGTCCCGGCTGAGGTCGCCCGCCGAGAGCAGGTGGCGCATCAGTTCTCCTCCCCGCTCGCGGTGCGGGCCTCGTCGGTGCGGTCCTCGCCCCTCTCCCTCTTGGGGCCGATGAGGACGGCGTCGACGCCGTCGGACTCCTCCAGCAGCACCGTCACCGACTCGCGCAGCGAGGTGGGCAGGTTCTTGCCCACGTAGTCGGCGCGGATGGGCAGCTCCCGGTGGCCGCGGTCGACGAGCACCGCCAGCTGCACGGAGCGCGGGCGGCCCAGGTCGTTCAGGGCGTCCAGCGCGGCGCGCACGGTGCGGCCTGAGAACAGGACGTCGTCGACGAGGACGACCACCCGGCCGTCGATCCCCTCAGGCGGGATCTCGGTGCGGCCCAACGCGCGCGCGGGCGCCAGGTGGAGGTCGTCGCGGTACATGGTGATGTCGAGGGCGCCGCAGGGGACGGTGCGGGACTCGACGCGCTCGATCCGCTCGGCCAGTCGGCGCGCGAGCGGGGCGCCCCGGGACGGGATCCCGAGCAGGGTGACGTCCTCGGCGCCCTTGGTGCGTTCGAGGACCTCGTGTGCGATGCGGGTCAGGGCGCGGTGGATCTCGGGGCCTTCCAGCACGGGGCGTGCATCCCCCTGCGGCGGCTCACCGTCCGCGCGTTTTCGGGCACACAAAGTAGTGACCCCCTTCCCTGCCTCACTGAGCAGGCCGTTAAAGGATGTCGATCGGCCACACGTTATCAGCGCACCGCGGGCGGGCCCGCCGGGCCTTATCAGCAAACATGGCGAAAATATGACTCTCACCACAGCGTGGGGGGTTGACCATAGGCGGCCACCCTTGTCCGCACCATGGGAGGACCGGGCCCGCCGAACCGGTCGTCAAATGTGAAACCTCCTACCGTTGCGGGCTTCCCGCGCCCTGAAACGCCTCCGGACGCCCCGTTCGATCCCGGAATGAGACACCTCTCACTTACGCACGGTTTGGCCACTGAATAGTCGCGTTTCCACCCAACGGCTTGACCTGGCGCCCCGACAGCCTTACCGTCACTGTCCGTAACCAATCTGGGCTGCGTCACACAGTGCGCGACGGCCCTGGAACGCCAGCCACCTCACGGCCGGGGAGCGACGAAGAACATGCCATCCGAATACGCGAAGTCCCTTGGTGCGCGACTGCGCGCCATCCGCACCCAGCAGGGACTCTCCCTGCACGGCGTGGAGGAGAAGTCCCACGGGCGCTGGAAGGCCGTCGTGGTGGGCTCCTACGAGCGCGGCGACCGCGCCGTCACCGTCCAGAAGCTCGCCGAGCTCGCGGACTTCTACGGGGTGCCCATGTCCGAGCTGCTGCCGGGCGGCGCCGCACCCACCCCGCTGGGCCCCACGCCCAAGCTCGTCATCGACCTGGAGCGCATGCAGCAGCTGCCGCAGGAGAAGGCCGGGCCGCTGGCACGCTACGTGGCCACCATTCAGAGCCAGCGCGGCGACTACAACGGCCGCGTGCTCTCCATCCGCCAGGAGGACCTGCGCTCACTCGCGGTCATCTACGACCGTTCGCCGAGCGACCTGACCGAGGAGCTCATCAACTGGGGGGTCCTGGACCCCGAGGCGCGGCGCGCCGTGGACGCCTTCTAGGCCCGCCGTCGAGGCGAGCACCCGCACGGAGCCGTCCGAGTCCTCCGAGCGGACCCGGCGCCCGGCCGCTTCCGACACCGGCGCCCCCCTGCCCCAGGGGCACCGAGGCGAGGGAGCGCGGCCGGGCAAGAGGCTTCCCCTCCCCCCGCCCGGCCGCGGTCGGTCCGCGCACCCCGGGGGGCACCCCCGCGATCCACCGAGGCGGTGAACCGCCCCGCGAATCGAACTGGTGTGCGAACGCGTCCAGTTAACCGCACACGCCCGCGCCGGTCAAGAAGGCCCCGGGCGGCCCCGCCGGGCGTAGGCTGGCCCCGTGGACACCGACACCGGGCCGCTCGAGCTGTGGGAACCCGCCCCTCCCGCCTTCGTCCACGCGCTGCCGGCGCTGCTGGAGGTCTACACGGCCGCGATGGAGCCGCCCGTCGAACAGCTGTCCGGGCGGCGCACCATCATGGAGCAGCACGCCGGCCACCCCCGCTTCCGGGCCGTGCTGGCCCTGGGCCCCGACGGCGCCGCCGCGGAGGCGGACGAGGGCACGGGCGGGGACTCCGCCCCGCCCCGCCTGGCCGGGTTCGCCTACGGGTTCCAGGGGCACCGCGGGCAGTGGTGGTTCGACGTGGTCACCGAGGAGCTGCGGCGGCGCGACCCGGCCGCCGAACGGCGCTGGTTCGGCTCGGCCTTCGAGGTGGCCGAGGTGCACGTGCGCCCCGACATGCAGGGGCACGGCATCGGCCGCGCCCTCCTGGAACGGCTCACGGCGGCGCGCCCGGAGCGCGCCGCCGTGCTGTCCACCCGCACCGGCTCCACCGTCGCCCGGCGGCTGTACGCCTCGTGCGGGTTCGTCGACGTGCTGCCGGAGTTCTCCTTCCCCGGCAGCCCCGATCAGCCCTTCGCCATCATGGCCGCGCGCCTGCCACTGCGGGCGCGCGGTCGCCGACGAGCCGCCGGTAGATCTCGCGGGTGGCGGTGGACTGGTTGAAGGTGATGAAGTGGATGCCCGGCGCCCCCTCGTTGAGGAGCCGCTCGCAGAGCCGGTGCGCCTGGTCCAGGCCCAGTTCGCGCACGGCCTCCGGGTCGTCCTTGACCTTCTCGAACTCCTCGGCCAGGTGGCGCGGGAACGGCGCGCCCGACAGCTGCTCGGAGCGCTCGATGGTGCCGTACTTCACCACCGGCATGACCTCGGGGATGATCGGGGTCTCGCACCCCTTGGCGGCCACGCGGTCGCGCAGCCGCAGGTAGTCGTCGGCGTCGAAGAACATCTGGGTGATGGCGTAGTCGGCGCCGGCACGGCACTTGCGCACGAAGTACTCGACGTCGGTGTCGACGTCGACCGAGCGCGGGTGCTTGTAGGGGAAGGCCGCCACGCCCACCGAGAAGTCTCCGCTCTCCTTGATGAGGCGGACCAGCTCGTCGGCGTACTCCAGGCCCTCGGGGTGCTTGACCCACTCGCCGAGCGGGTCGCCGGGCGGGTCGCCGCGCAGGGCCAGGAGGTTGGTCACACCGACGGCCGCGAACCGGCCGATGAGGTGGCGCAGTTCGCGCACCGAGTGGTTGACCGCGGTCAGATGGGCGACCGGCAGCAGCGTGGTGTCGGTGGCCATCTGCTCGGTGATCTCCACCGTGCGGTCCCGGGTCCCTCCGCCGGCCCCGTAGGTGACCGAGACGAAGGACGGGCCGAGCGCCTCGATCTCGCGCACGACCTTCCACAGCCGCTGGAGCCCTTCCTCCGTCTTGGGCGGGAAGAACTCGAAGGAGAATGTCGGTTCGCCGGCGTTGAGAAGGTCGCGGATGTCCCGGGGCCGGGGGGCGGGCACAGGCGCGTTTCCGTTGTGGGTCGGTGAGCCAAACATGCCCTCCACCATAAGCCCATGGCCTGGGACGCGGCGGATCGGCCACCCATGGGTCGGTCAAATCACCGGTCAGACGGCCGATAGCCTTCCCCCATGACCTCCACCCCGCCCACCCCGTCGTCCCCGGTTTCCTACGTGCGTCCCGCCGTGGACGCCGCGCTGACCGAGTTCGTCGGACACCGCCGCGCCGAGCTCCTGGCGATCGGCGCCGAGCTGGCCCCGGCCATGGACGCGCTGGAGGCCATGCTCTCCGGCGGCAAGCGGCTGCGCCCGGCGTTCTGCTTCTGGGGCTGGCGCGGCGCCGGGGGTGCGGAGGTGCCGGAGGTGTACACCGCGGCGGCCTCGCTGGAGCTGCTGCAGGCGTGCGCGCTGGTGCACGACGACGTCATCGACAACAGCGACACCCGGCGCGGGCTGCCGGCCACCCACCGGCGCCTGTCCGCGCTGCACGCCGGCCAGGGCTGGTCGGGGTCGTCGGAGGGGTTCGGGCAGGGGGCCGCGATCCTCATCGGCGACCTGTGCCTGGCCTGGTGCGACGACATGTACCAGGGCAGCGGGCTGGCGCCGGAGGCGCTGGCGCAGGGCCGGACGGCCTTCGACGCGATGCGCACCGAGGTGATGGCCGGGCAGTACCTGGACATGCTGGAGCAGGTGCGCGGCGCGGAGAGCGTGGAGGCCTCGCTGCGGGTGATGCACTACAAGGCGGCCAAGTACACGGTGGAGCGCCCGCTGCACCTGGGGGCCGCCCTCGCCGGGCGCTACGCCGACCTGGGGCCGGTGTACTCGGAGTACGGGCTGCCCCTGGGGGTGGCGTTCCAGCTCCGCGACGACGTGCTGGGGGTGTTCGGCGACCCGGCGGAGACCGGCAAGCCGGCCGGGGACGACCTGCGCGAAGGCAAGCGCACGCTGCTGGTGGCCGAGACCCTGGAGCGCGCCGACGCGGCGGCCGCGGAGGCGTTCCGCGCGGGTCTGGGCGACCCCGGCCTCGACGACGGGGCGGTGGAGCGGATGCGCACCATCACCGAGGAGTGCGGTGCGCTGGCGGCCTGCGAGCGCCGGATCGACGACTACGTGGAGCAGGCCACCCGCGCCCTGGAGTCCGACCTGATCGAGCCCGAGGCCCGGTCCGCACTCGCCGACCTGATCGTGGCGGCGACGTCGCGCAAGTACTGACCACTACCGACCGCGGGACGGGCCCCTCACCGGACGAGGCCAGGGGCCCGGGTCAAAACCGGCCGGAGGCCACCTCACCCAAGAAGGCCGCCCACTCCCCCGAGGGGAACGAGAGGTGGCCGAGGAGAGGGGTCCGGCTGTCTCGCACGTAGGCCGCCTGTTCCGCCCTCTGTCCGCTCCCTGTCTCGCCATTTCGACACAGTTGGGGTCGTTCCCTCCGCTGTCATGCCATGAGTCGATGTCGTGTCATGAGTGGGTGATTCGTCGGCAGTACCGACAGATGCGGTCGATGGTCCGATCGGAGCTTCCGGTCCACGAGCACGCGGGCCCGCTCACCCGGACCAGGACGGATCAGCAGGTACCCCGCTCCCGCACCCCGGCCGGGCGGCAGGCCGCCGGAGGCACAGGTAGATGGCGACGAAGAGAGCAGGGCGCTTCCCCGGCCCCGCCTGTCGGCCGCCCGGCCCCTCGCGGTCCGGGGGCGAGGCAGCGACGGCGCAGCAGGTACCCCGCTCGCGCACCCCGGCCGGGCGCGAGGCCGCTATCGGTTCGGGGCGTCGGGCGGAGCAGGGCAGGGCGGGCGGCCCCGGCGCACCTCGGTGGAGACGAGAACGCGTTCCCCCTCGCGCGCCCGGTATGCCCGGTATGCGCTGCCCGGCCGCCCCCTGTTCGGTTTGATCTCGGGAAAGGCGGCCTTAAAAATGTTGATCTCGGGGAAGTCGGCCTTATACTGGCGAGTATTACCCCGATTTTCCCGAGATCAACAAGGGGAGGGCGAAAGCGCGCCCGATATACCGGAAATGCAAAGCTCCTCCCTCCCTCCGGCGTTGATCTCGGGGATAACGACCCTAAAACCGCGCTCGTAGGGTCGTTATCCCCGAGATCAACGCCGGAGACACGGGGGCCGCCCGCCCTGCCCGGCTCCGCCCGACGCCCCCGGACCGATAGCGGCCTCGCGCCCGGCCGGGGTGCGGGAGCGGGGTACCTGCTGATCCGTCCTGGTCCGGGTGAGCGGGCCCGCGTGCTCCCTATTCCGCCGTTCCGGCGTTCTGCCATTTCCTCATTGTGTGCCCGTGACGGGCCAGGATTCTACGGGAGATATGAGACGCGGCCGCCCTCGCCACCAAATGGGGCCCACTGGTCCACGGCCGGGTGCGCGGGGTTTTCTTCCCCCTGCCCGCCCGACACCCCCGGGAGGACCCGTGGGCCCGGCCCACCGCCCCGCCCCGGCCACCGATCGGGCCGCCTGACGAACGGCCGTGCCGCCTCTCTCCGCCCGGGGCCTCCTCCGCACTGAGGTGGCCCCTCGGCCGTGCGGGTGGCCACCGCTCCTCCCCCGGGTGAGAACGGAATCACTCTGCCGGGGGATACCCCCGCTCCGGGGAGCCCTGAGCATGGGGCGTAGCCGTCGTCGCCTACCCGCCCCACCCCTCGAAGGACTCCGGCCATGAACCAGACACGCACCCCATCCGTCCCGCTGCGCGGGCCGTCGCGCCCGGCCGAGCGCGCCCCCGCCCCCGACCTCGCGCGCGGGATGATGCTGCTGCTGATCGTGCTCGCCAACACCCCGATCTACCTCTGGACCACCACCCACTCGTCGAGCAGCAACCACCCCATGAACGAGGGGACGCTGGACAGCGTGGTGAGCGCCGTGCTCATCGTCGTCGCCGACCTGCGGGTCTACCCGATGTTCGCGTTCCTCTTCGGCTACGGCATCGTCCAGATCTACCTGCGCCAGCAGGCCGCCGGGGTCTCCGAGGCCGACGCCCGCGCGCTCCTGCGCAGACGCAACCTGCTGCTCATCGCCTTCGGCGCGGTGCACGCCCTGCTCCTGTGGTACGGCGACATCATCGGCGCCTACGGCCTGGTCGGCCTCATCCTGGTCGCCCTCTTCCTCCGGCGCAGCGACCGCACCCTGCTCACCTGGGCCGGGATCGGCACCGGCCTGCTGGCTCTGCTGGCCGTCCTCGCCGCGGTGGGCGCCTTCTTCGCCGCCGGTTCGGACGGCGGGCAGTCCTCGGCCTCGCCCGCCACGGAGTCCGCCTTCATGATGGCGCCCATCGCCGAGGAGGACCCCCTGATGGCGGCAGTGCTGCGCATTGCGTACTGGCCCATGATCGTCATCGGCCAGGGCGTGCTCGGCGTGGCCGTCCCCGTCGCGATCCTCCTCGCCTTCTGGGCCGCCCGGCGACGCATCCTCGAAGAGCCGTGGAACCACCTGCCGCTGCTGCGCCGCACCGCGGTGATCGGCATCGCGGTCGGCTGGCTCGGCCCGCTGCCCAACGCCCTGCACCACCTCGGCCTGCTCGCGGTGCCCGAGGGCGTCGCCTGGGTGTTCTGGCCCGTCCAGCTGGCGACCGGGCTGGTCGGCGGCATCGGGTACGTGGCCCTGTTCGGCCTGATCGGGGCCCGGCTGCGCGGGCGCCGGCTCGGCCCGGCGGGATCCGCGGTCGCCGCCCTCGGCAAGCGGTCCATGACCGGCTATATCGGGCAGTCGGTCCTGTGCGCCCCTGTCCTGTCCGCCTGGGGGCTGGGCCTGGGCGCGGCCCTGGGCAGCGCCACCATGGCCCTGTTCGCCGTGGGGGTGTGGCTGGCCACGCTGGTCTTCGCCGTCCTGCTGGAGCGGGCCGGAAAGCGCGGGCCGACCGAGGTCGCCCTGCGCCGCCTCGCCTACCGGCGCAGCACCGCCTCCCCCGCCGACGGGGGCCCGGCGACGCGCTGACCTCCGGTTCGTGCGCCGGAGGGGGAAAGCGGTGAAAATGGCGCCATGGGTGACGATCAGGCAACAACGGAGTCGATCGCCGTCACCGGCGCGACCGGTTCGGTGGGCGGGCGGGTGGCCGCGCGGCTGGCCCGGCGGGGCGCGGCGCAGCGCCTGGTGGTGCGCGACCTCAACCGAGCCCCGGAGCTGCCCGGGGCCTCGGCCGCGATGGCGGCCTACGAGGACCGCACCGCCATGCGGCGGGCGCTGCAGGGCGCGACGACCCTGTTCCTCGTCTCGGCCACCGAGTCGGCCGACCGGGTGGACCGGCACATCGCCGCCGTGGACGCGGCCGTCGAGGCCGGGGTGGGCCGGATCGTCTACCTGTCCTTCCTCAACCCCGGGCCGGCGGCGGTGTTCACCTTCGCCCGGGACCACTTCTTCACCGAGGCGCACATCCGCTCGACGGGGGTGGCCCACACCTTCCTACGGCCCTCCCTCTACCTGGACCTGCTGCCGGGGTGGGCCGACGAACAGGGCGTGGTGCGCGGGCCCGCCGGGAGCGGCCGGGTGGCCTGGGTCGCCCGCGACGACATCGCGGACGTGGCGGCCGAGGTGCTGCTGGACCCGGCCGCGCACGAGGGCCGCGCCTACGACCTGACCGGGCCGGAGGCGGTGACGCTGGGCGAGACGGTGGGTCGCCTGTCGACGCTGACCGGGCGCACCGTGCGGTACGTCCCCGAGACCTGGGAGGAGGCCCTGGAGTCGCGGCGGCCCTCCGGCGCCCCGGAGTGGGCGATCGAGGGGTGGGCGAGCTCCTACGCGGCGATCGCGGCCGGGGAGCTGGAGGCGGTCTCCCCGGCGGTCCCCGACATCACCGGCCACCCGGCCCAGACCATCGAGGGGTACCTCCGCAAGCACCCGAGCGCCCTGAACCACGTCGAACCGACGTCCTGAGGCATCCGCCGGCCTGCAGGGAGGCCCAGCCGTAATCAAGAGTGGTGATATTGCCACCCAATTGCACATTGCGTGGCGATATCAC
>NZ_ANAD01000259.1 GCF_000341245.1 Nocardiopsis halophila DSM 44494 | reverse complement strand
CATGCGCCGCCTCCAGGCCCACTACCGGGCCCGTCGCCACCAGACCCGCACCGGCAAGCGGGAGTCGGGCGGGGACGACGAGGACGGTTCCCTCTCCAAGGCGTCCTGAGTCACCGAAGGCGGCCACCGCCGACCGGACCGCGCCAGGGCTCACAGTTCCCGCAGGACCTCTTCGGCGGCGCGGCGGCCGCTGGTCAGGGCGCCGTTCAGGGTGCCGCTGAAAGGGAACTCCGCCGTCTCGGTGCCCGCCCAGTGGAGCGGGCCGACCGGCGTGCGCAGTTGCGGTCCGAACTCGGTGAGCAGGCCGGGGAAGGCCGGCGACTGGTACGCCCGACTGTAGGGGTCGGCCTGGGCTCCGGCCTGGACCACGGCCAGCGGCTCGGCGGCCAGCGGCCCCAGCGCCCGCCCCAGGTTGTCCAGGAGCATCGCGCGGTGCCGGGCCGGGGAGTCGGTGACCGCCAGGTCGGCGCCGAGCGGGTCGCCCTCGCCGAAGGTGTAGGTGTGCGCGATCAGCCGCCCGCGGTCGGAGTCGTCCGGGCTGTCGTCGAAGACGAAGGCGGGGATCCCGGACTCGAAGTGCACCTGCCCGGAGAGCCCCACGTTCCTCCAGAACGGCCGCTGGTAGACGAGCTCGGTGCGGATGACGTCGGCCTGCGGCCACTGCCGCTGCAGGCGGCGCCGGCTCGGCGGCAGCGGGTCGATCCCGATCCGCCCGGCATCGGTCGGGCACAGCGCCAGGACCACCCGGCGCGCGCCGATCGCGCCCCAGGGGCCGTGCACCCGGGCACCGTCCGCGCCGTGCTCGATCCGTTCCACGTGGCGGCCGGTCCGGATGCGCCCTGAGCAGCGGTCGGACAGGGCGTCGACCAGGGCCTGGGCGTCCAGTCGGCGGACGGCCGCGTCGTCGATCGGCCAGGGGCCGATGTGCGCCAGCAGCCACAGCAGGCTGATCCGGTCGGCGGGCAGCCCCGCCTCGGCGATCAGCTGCTCCTCGATGAAGGTGAGCGACTCGGGGTCGAAGGTGTGGGAGCCCAGCCACCCGCGCACCGACTGCGCGTCCAGCTCCTCGGCCTGCTCCGACCGCCACGGCTCGGCGAAGTCGATCCCCTTGGCCAGCCGGGACAGCCGGGACAGGATCCACTCGTCGCGCACGCGAGTCCACCAGGAGGCGGCGCGCGGGACGTTCTCCTCGCTCGCCCAGATCTCGCCGTCCTCGTCCATCCGCAGGTCGTCCAGGGCGGTGTCGCACTCCACCTCGCCGAGTTCGACCCCCAGATCCCCGGCGAGCCCGGTCAGCGCGGCGCCATGGGTGCTCGTGAAGAAGGATCCGGGCGAGACCGCGTCCACCCCGGGGTCGGGCAGCAGCGCCCGCCCTCCCGGGGCGTCCCGCCCGTCGAGCAGGACGACCGATTCGACCCCGGCCTCCTCCAGCCGCCGCGCGGCGGCCATTCCCGACAGCCCCGCCCCCACGATCACGACGTCGGCCTGCTCCATCGCCGCCTGCCCTCCGGCCACCGCCCGTCCCACCTTTCCCAGCCCCCGGACCGCGCACCGGAAGGCCACCCGGCACCGGCGTCGGTCGACCGTGCCGCCACTCTATGGGCGGGACCGCGGCCGCAGGTGGCACCCTTACGGGAGGAGGCCGTACCTCCGGGCCGCGCTCACGGCCTCCAGGCGGGTGTGCGCTCCCAGGCGGCGCATGGCCGAGCGGAGGTAGGCCTTGACCGTCTCCGGCCGCAGGCCCAGGCGGGCGGCGGTGTCGGCATTGGTGCCGCCCTCGGCCACGCACCCCAGGACCTCGACCTCCCTGGGGGCCAGGCGCGGGGCGTCCGGGCGAATGCGGGCCTGGGCCGCGGCGTCCATGCGGGCGCACACCTCCAGCAGCCGTCCGCGCAGCGCCCCGTCCTCCACGTCGGCCGCCAGCGACCGCAGTTCGGCGTTGAGCGCCCGCACCTCGGACCAGCGCGGCGAGGCCGGGCCGGGCTCCTCCGCGGCGGCCTGCGCGCGCCGGGCCTCGGCCTCGCGGCGGCGCGCCTCGTCCCGCACGGCGATACGCTGGCCCGCCTCCCGCGCGGCCGCCTCGAAGGCGGCCACCGTCCGGTCCCCCAGGGCCAGCGACCGGCGCAGACCGCCGAGAAGCACCCCGCGTTCGCGCCCGCCCACCACGATGGGGGTCGCCACCAGCGCCTTGAGCCCCTCGGCCCGCACGGCCTCGTCGTACTCGTGGCTGATCTGCTCGGCCTCCAGGTAGTCGGGCACCCACAGCGGCCGCCGCATCGACACCGCCTTGCCGCCCAGGCCGCGCCCCTGGAGCACGACCAGGCCGCGGATGGCCTCGGTGCCCGCCCCGAAGAGCTCGGTGTAGTGCACCCGGCCGGTGGCGCGCACCGCGCCGCCGAAGACCACCGGTAGCCCGCTGGCCCGGCGCAGGCCGGGCAGGGCGGAGCCGATCTCGGTGGTGGCGTCGCGGTCGGTGTGGGACCTCATGGCGCGCTCCAAGGGGTCTCCCCGCCCCGGGGATGGTCGAGAGGCGGGTCACATGCAACACGATCGCCCGCCGGTGCGCAAAGGGCCCCGGGCCTACCCCCGTTCGGGGGTACTGAGACCCGCCTCACATGGCGCACGATCGTGGTGCGGCGAACGTGTCCAAGGAGGCCCCATGTCGAAGTCCTACGCCTGCGGTCCCTCGCAGACCCCCCTGCTGGGCGACACCGTCGGGGAGAGCCTCGACCGCGCCGTGGCCGCCCACCCGGACCGGGAGGCGGTGGTGGACGTCGCCGCCGGGCTGCGGTGGACCTACGCCGAGTTCGGCGCCGAGGTCGACCGGGCGGCGCGCGCCCTGATGGCCGCCGGGGTCGCCAAGGGCGAGCGGGTGGGCATCTGGTCGCCCAACCGGGCCGAGTGGACGCTGGTGCAGTACGCCACGGCCCGGATCGGCGCCGTGCTGGTCAACATCAACCCCGCCTACCGCGCCTCGGAGCTGGAGTACGTGCTCGGGCAGGCCGGGATCCGGATGCTCATCGCCGCCCAGGAGCACAAGGGCAGCGACTACCGGCGGATGGCCGAGCAGGCGCGGGCCGCGGCGCCGGCGCTGCGCGAGACGGTCTTCTTCGACGACGCCTCCTGGGACCGGCTGCTCGCCGGGGCCGAGCGGGTGAGCGGCGCCGAGCTGGCCGAGCGGTCCGCGCTGCTGTCGGCCGACGACCCGATCAACATCCAGTACACCTCCGGGACGACGGGCTTCCCCAAGGGCGCGACGCTGTCCCACCACAACATCGTCAACAACGGCTTCTTCGTCGGCGAGCTGCTCGGCTACACCGAGCAGGACCGGATCTGCCTGCCGGTGCCCTTCTACCACTGCTTCGGCATGGTGATGGGCAACCTGGCGGCGACCACCCACGGGGCCTGCACCGTCATCCCGTCCCCGGCCTTCGACCCGGCCGCGGCCCTGGCCGCGGTCGCGGCCGAGCGCGCCACCTCGCTCTACGGGGTGCCGACCATGTTCGTCGCCGAGCTGGGGCTGCCCGACTTCGCCTCCTACGACCTGTCGAGCCTGCGCACCGGCATCATGGCCGGCTCGCCGTGCCCGGTGGAGATCATGAAGCGGGTGGTCGCGGAGATGCGCATGTCCCAGGTGGCGATCTGCTACGGGATGACCGAGACCTCGCCGGTGTCCACCCAGACGCGGGTCGACGACGACCTGGAGCGGCGCACCGCCACCGTGGGCCGGGTGATGCCGCACGTGGAGGTCAAGGTGGTGGACCCGGCCACCGGGACCGTGGTGCCGCGCGGCGAGGCCGGGGAGCTGTGCACCCGCGGCTACTCGGTGATGCTGGGCTACTGGGACGAGCCCGAGCGCACCGCCGAGGTGATCGACGCGGCCCGCTGGATGCACACCGGCGACCTGGCGGTGATGCGCGAGGACGGCTACGTCTCCATCGTCGGGCGGATCAAGGACATGGTGATCCGCGGCGGGGAGAACGTCTACCCGCGGGAGGTCGAGGAGTTCCTGCACACCCACCCCAAGGTGGCCGATGTGCAGGTGGTGGGCGTGCCCGACGCCACGTACGGCGAGGAGCTGCTGGCGTGCGTGCTGCCGGCCGACCCCGCCGACCCGCCCTCGCGCGAAGAGCTCGCCGCCTTCTGCGAGGGGCGGCTGGCCCACTACAAGATCCCGCGCCATGTGCGGGCCGTGGAGTCCTTCCCCATGACCGTCAGCGGCAAAGTCCGCAAGGTCGAGCTCCGCGCGTGGGCGGCCCAGGAGCTGGGGCTCGCCTGACCGGCCGGGGCGCGGCCGCCCCCGGTTCCGCACGGGGGCGGGGCGGCCGCGCCCGGGCTCACACCCGGTCCACGAACCCGCCGTCCACCACCAGGTTGGCGCCGGTGGTGAAGGAGGACGCCGGAGCGGCCAGGAAGGCCACCGCGCGCGCCACCTCCTCGGGCCGCCCCAGGCGCCCGGCGGGGATGGAGGAGCGGATCGACTCATAGAAGTCGGGGGTGCGCTCCTTGCGCCGGTCCCAGCTGCCGCCCGGGAACTCGACGGGCCCCGGGGAGACCGTGTTGACCCGGATGCCCTCGGCGGGCAGCGTGCGCGCGAGCGCGGCCGCGTGGTGGTTGAGCGCCGCCTTGAGGGCGCCGTAGGCGTTGGGCCCCGAGGGCGGACCGGCGTGCAGGGCCGAGGTGGTGGAGACCAGCACGATCGACCCGCCGCGCTCGGAGGCGGCCAGGTGGGGCCGGGCGTGCTCGGCCATGGTCACGAACGGCATCACGTCGGTGGCGAAGCCGGCCTGCCAGTCGGCCGACCCGCCCGCCGACACGTTGGACACCAGCACGTCGATCCCGCCGAGCTCGTCGGCCGCCCGGTCCAGGAAGGCGCGCAGGGCGTCGGCGTCGGTCACGTCCAGGGCCTGGTCGACCACGGTGGCGCCGGTGGCGCGCAGCTCGTCGGCCGCCTCGGCCAGGGGCCCGGCCGAGCGCGCGCACACCGCCAGGTCGGCGCCCTCCCCGGCGAGGACGTCGGCGATGGCGCGGCCGATGCCCCGGCTGGCGCCGGTCACCACGGCACGGGCGCCCTTGAGTCCCAGATCCATCTGTCCCCCTCCCTCGAACGCGCGGTGGGCGCCCCTCCGGCGAGGGGCGCCCACCGCGCGCACATCGTCATCGTCTCCAGGCTAGTGCGGGCTGTCAGGCGCCGGTGGAGTGGAACCCGCCGTCGACGTGGACGGTCTCGCCGGTGGTGGCGGGGAACCAGTCCGAGAGCAGGCCCACCACGGCGCGGGCGGCCGGCTCGGGGTCGGCGGTGTCCCAGCCCAGCGGAGCGCGCTCGGGCCAGTGCGAGGCGAGCTCGTCGAAGCCGGGGATGCTGCGCGCGGCCATGGTGCGCAGCGGACCGGCCGAGACCAGGTTCACCCGCACATTGTGCTCGCCCAGGTAGCGGGCCAGGTAGCGGGCGGTGGAGGTGAGCGCCGACTTGGCCACGCCCATCCAGTCGTAGATGGGGTAGGACACGCTGTTGTCGAAGTCCATGGCGACCACGGAGCCGCCGTCCTTCATCAGCGGCAGCACCGCGGTGGTGAGCGCCTTGAGGGAGAAGGCGGAGGTGTGCATGGCGGCGGCCACGTCCTCCCAGGCGGTGTTGAGGAAGTTGCCGCCCAGCCCGCCCTGGGGGGTGAAGCCGATGGCGTGCACGACGCCGTCGATGCCGTCCACGTGCTCGCGCACCCGGTCGGCGAGGCTGGCCAGGTGGTCCTCGTCGGTGACGTCGAGCTCCAGCACCGGCGGCGCGTCGGGCAGGCGCTGGGCGATGCGCTCGACCAGGCTCAGCCGGCCGTAGCCGGTGAGCACGACGGTGGCACCCTGCTCCTGGCACAGGCGGGCGACGTGGTAGGCGATCGAGGAGTCGGTGATCACCCCGGTGACCAGGATGCGCTTGCCTTCGAGAATTCCCATGAGTGTCCTTGTCAGCTGTTCGTGCGTGGGGCCGGGGGCGCCCGGTGGGCCCGTGTCAGTGGCCCATGCCCAGTCCGCCGTCGACCGGGACGACCGCGCCGGTGATGTAGGCGGCGTCCTCGGAGGCCAGGAAGCGGACCGTCTTGGCGATCTCCTCGGTGGTGCCGTAGCGGCCCAGCGGGACGTTCTTCTTGATCTCGGCCTGGCGGTCCTCGGGCAGGGCGGCCGTCATGTCGGTCTCGATGAAGCCGGGGGCGACCACGTTGACCGTGATGTTGCGCGAGCCGAGCTCGCGGGCCAGCGACCGGCCGAAGCCGATGAGCCCGGCCTTGGAGGCGGCGTAGTTGGCCTGCCCGCCCGAGCCGAGCATGCCCACGACCGAGGAGATGAGGACGATCCGGCCGGTGCGCTTGCGCATCATGCCGCGCACGGCGCGCTTGGCGACCCGGAAGGTGCCGGTCAGGTTGGTCTCCAGGACCGAGGAGAAGTCGTCCTCGCTCATCAGGGCGAGCAGCTGGTCCTTGGTGATGCCGGCGTTGGCCACCAGCACCTCGACCGGCCCCTGCTCCTCTTCGACGCGCTTGAACGCCGCGTCGACCCGGGCGGTGTCGGTGATGTCGCAGGGGACGCCGAGCAGCCCTTCCGGCGGCTCGCCGGACCGGTAGGTCACGGCGACGTCGTCCCCGGCGGCGGCGAGCTCACGGGCGATGGCCAGGCCGATCCCCCGGCTGCCGCCGGTGACCAGTGCCGAGCGGGACATGAATGGGCACCTCCGTACGCGCTGATGAGCGCGGTAAGACCATGTCAGAACGGACAGCAGCGTATCGAGCTACCGACCGGTATATGAACCGCGGCCCGGTCGGGGCCCACGCGGGCCGGGACCTGGCCGCCCGGTCGCGTCACCGCAGCGGAGGGCGGGTATGGAGGGACTGGCGCGCGCACCGGTGCCGGCCACCGGGCGGCGCAGGGAGCTCCCCGGGGAGGACCACCATGACGACCGTCACCACCGCCACCCCCGTCGACTTCGACCGCTACGGCGACTACGGAACCTCCATGACCAGGCCCAAGGGCGCGGCCTTCGAGCGCCCTGCCTACCGCTTCGGAGGGCGGATCGGCTCCGAGCGCTTCCCCGCCGAGGCCGGGCGCTACCGGCTGTACGTCTCCTACGCCTGCCCCTGGGCGCACCGCGCGCTCATCGTGCGGGCGCTCAAGGGGCTGGAGGAGGCGGTTTCGGTCGCGGTCGTCGACCCGGTCCGGGACGGCCGCGGGTGGGCGTTCCGCGAGGGGCCGGGGCACGGGCCCGACGAGGTGGGCCACATCGCCCTGCTGCGCGAGCTGTACGAGTGGACCGAGCCGGGGTACGAGGGCCACGTGTCGGTGCCGGTGCTGTGGGACACCGACACGCGGCGCATCGTCTCCAACCGGTTCGAGGACATCCCCCTGGACCTGAACGCGTGCTTCAACGCCTGGGCGCGCGACCGCGTCGAGCTGTACCCGGCGCACCTGCGCGAGGAGATCGACGCGCTCAACCGCCACCTGTACACCGCGGTGAACAACGGGGTGTACCGGTGCGGCTTCGCGCCCTCCCAGAAGGCCTACGACGAGGCGGCGGCCGACCTGTTCGAGGCGCTCGNGGGGGGAGCGGCGGGCGCCCCGCCGCTACCTGGCCGGCGACCGGATCACCATCGCCGATGTGCGGCTGTGGCCCACCCTGGCCCGCTTCGACACCGTCTACGGCACCCATTTCAAGTGCAACCTGCGGCGGCTGCAGGACTACCCGAACCTGTGGGCCTATGCCCGCGACCTGTACGCGGTGCCGGCGTTCGCCTCCACCACCGATTTCGACCACATCCGGCGGCACTACTACACCACCCACGGGGCGCTGAACCCGAAGCGGATCGTGCCGGCCGGGCCGCGGCCCGACTTCGCCGCCCCGCACGGCCGCGACCGCCTGGGCGGCGCGGACGCGGGGGCCGGCGCGGGCGGGGTGCGGGTGGTCAGTCCGCGGCCAGGCGCTTGAGCCCGGCGCCGACCAGGCCGGGGACGGCCTCGCCGATGGTGGCGAAGTCCCCTCCGACGGTCTTGCCCTGGGTGTAGCGGTAGTGGATGCCCTCCAGGATCACCGCCAGCTTGAAGTAGGCGAAGGAGACGTACCAGTCGAAGTCCGACAGGTCGCGCCCGGAGCGGTCGGCGTAGCGGGCCACCAGCTCCTCGACGCCGGGGAAGCCCTCGGCGCCGGCGGCGTCGGCCACCCCGGGGATCTCGGCCAGCTCGGCCCCGCTGTAGACGGCGATCAGGGCCAGGTCGGTCAGCGGGTCGCCGAGGGTGGACATCTCCCAGTCGAGCACGGCGGTGATCCGGTCGGCGCCGCCCTCGGGGGCGACCAGGACGTTGTCCAGCCGGTAGTCGCCGTGCACCACGGTGGGGGCGGGCGAGGCGGGGATGCGCCCGGCCAGGCCCTGGCGCAGCTCGTCGACGCCGGGCAGGTCGCGGCTGCGGGAGGCGTCCAGCTGCTTGCCCCAGCGGCGCACCTGGCGCTCCAGGAAGCCCTCCGGGCGGCCGAAGTCCGCCAGGCCCACCGCTTCCGGGTCCACGGCGTGCAGGTCCACCAGGGTGTCGACCAGCTGCAGCACGACCGCCCGGGTGCGGTCGGGTCCGAGGGCGGACAGCTGCTCGGCGGTGCGGTAGGGGGTGCCCTCGACGTACTCCATGACGTAGAACGGCGCGCCGAGGACGTCGGTGTCGGTGCACAGCAGCTCGGTGCGCGGGACCGGCACGGGGGTGGGGGCCAGGGCGCTGACCACGCGGTGCTCGCGCGCCATGTCGTGGGCGGTGGGCAGGACGTGGCCCAGCGGGGGGCGGCGCACCACGAAGCGGCGGGCGCCGTCGGTCACCTCGTAGGTGAGGTTGGAGCGGCCCCCGGCGATGAGCCGGGCGGTCAGCGGCCCGACGGCCAGTCCCGGGCGCTCGGCGTCCAGGTGGGCGCGGAGGCGTTCGGGGTCGAGTCCTGGTGGGGGCGTGCCGCGGTCGTCCACGCGTGCTCCTCGCTCGGGGGTGGGCGGTCGGCGAACCAACATACCACTTGGTCTGTGATCGCCGCCGCCCCCTCCGCCCCGTGCGCCCCGACCCGCCGGAAGGAGGATTGCGTTCGGGGCTCGGATCGTGAAGGTTTCCTTCTGTCCCCCTTGCACGGGGAGACCCGAGGGCGCGCCCCGCCGCCCGGCGGGCGCCGGGAGCGCGGGCGCGGCGCACGGCGTCACACGCGGCGTGTGGTCAATTGACTACACTCTGCACATAACGTTGAGCGGAAGGAGCCCCCTTGGCCCGCCCCGACCGGACCGAGCGCCCGTCGCCCCGCGACACGGCCGCGGTCCCCCTCCCCCGAATCCCCCGAACCGCCGCACTGTGCGGCACCCTCGCCGCCCTCCTGGCCGCCCCGCTCCTGGCCGCGCCGTCGGCGTCGGCCTCCCCCGGCCCGCCCGAGGGCGGGTGCCCGACGGCGGCCGACGCACCGCCCAAGCGCCAGATGCGCGCCGAATGGATCGCCAGCGTGGTCAACATCGACTGGCCCAGCGAGCCCGGGCTCAGCCCGGACGAGCAGCGCCGGGAGCTGGACGCGCTCTACGACCAGGCGCAGGCCGACGGCCTCAACGCGGTGTTCGTGCAGATCCGGCCCACCGCCGACGCCTTCTGGCCCTCCCCGCACGAGCCGTGGTCCGAATGGCTCACCGGGGAGCAGGGCCGCGACCCCGGCTACGACCCGCTGGCCTACGCCGTCGAGGAGGCGCACGAGCGCAACCTGGAGTTCCACGGCTGGTTCAACCCCTACCGGGTGGCCATGCACGACGACCCCGGGCGGCTGACCGGGGACCACCCGGCGCGGGAGAACCCCGACTGGGTCTTCTCCTACGGCGGACGGCTCTACTACGACCCGGGCGTGCCCGAGGTCCGCGAGTTCGTGGTCGAGGCGATGATGGACGCCGTCGAGAACTACGACCTGGACGGCGTGCACTTCGACGACTACTTCTACCCCTACCCCTCCGGCGGGCAGGAGCTCCCCGACACCGACACCTTCGCCGAGCACGGGCGCGGCTTCGACGACATCGAGGACTGGCGGCGGGACAACGTCGACCTGCTGGTCAAGGAGATGGACCAGGCCGTGCACGCGGCCAAGCCGCACGTGAAGTTCGGTATCAGCCCGTTCGGGATCTGGCGGAACGCCTCCAGCGACCCTGAGGGCTCGGACACCTCCGGGTTCGAGTCCTACAGCGGCATCTACGCCGACAGCCGGCGGTGGGTGCGCGAAGGGTGGGTGGACTACATCAACCCGCAGGTGTACTGGGAGATCGGGCTGTCGGTGGCCGACTACGCGGTGCTGGTGCCGTGGTGGGCCGAGACGGTCGAGGGCACCGGCGTGCACCTGTACATCGGGCAGGCCGCCTACAAGGCGGGCAACGACGGCGCGTGGTCCGACCCGCAGGAGCTCTCCCGGCACCTGGACCTCAACCGGGAGCACCCCGAGGTGCTGGGCGACGTGTACTTCAGCGCGACGTCGTTGCAGACCAACGCGCGCGCAGCGATGGACCGGGTGGTCGAGGACCACTACGGGAGCCCGGCGCTGGTGCCCGTCAAGGAGGACCTGGGCGGACGCGCGCCATGGCGGCCGCGCGTGGTGGACGCGGAGCCCGGCGAGGACGGCACCGAGCTGACGGTCCGACCGCACTGGCACTCCTCGCCGACCTACTACGCCGTGTACGGGTTCGACGGAAAGCCGAACCCGCACGACCGGTGGTGCGGCCTTAAGGACCCGAGGAACATGATCGGCACCGTGCGGGCGTCGGACGAGGGAGAGACGGTGTTCACCGCCCCGGACGACGACGGCGGCCGAACCTACTACGTGACGGCGCTGGACCGCCTGCACCACGAGAGCCGCGCGGCCATGCGCTACGTGCCCTGAGCGGGTGATGCACCTCCCTCGGACCCGGGTTCAGGCCCGGGCCCGAGGGGCCGCAGGGACACCGTGTCCGCACCGCGTTCACGACGCCGCAGTGAGGCATCCCACGAAAGAGACCGACCGGTAACAGTCCAACCGGTCTATTGTGTGCACAAGCCTTCCCAGGCCCACCAGCCCGACGGACCTGCCGTCCGTGCAGCCCCGACAGAAAGGCCGAGCCGTGGCCGTGCGTACCCGCGGCGGTCGGGCCAAGCCGACCGCGACCACGCCCGACACAGCGCTGATCGCCGCCGCCTCCCCCGACAACCCGGTCCCGCAGCGCCTCCTCGCGGTGGCCACCCGCCTCTTCGCCGACAAGGGGTTCGACCGCACCTCGGTGCAGGAGATCGTGGAGACCGCCCGGGTCACCAAGGGCGCCATGTACCACTACTTCGATTCCAAGGACGACCTTCTGGCGGAGGTCTACGCCCGGGTGCTGCGGATGCAGATGGAGCGCCTGGAGGCGATCGCCGCCGAGGGCGGGCCCGTGACCGAGCGCGTGCGCCGGGCGGCGGCGGACGTCGTGGTGACCACCATCGCCAACCTGGACGACGCGACCATCTTCTTCCGGTCCCTGCACCAGCTCAGCGAGGGCAAGCAGCGCGAGGTGCGGGCCCAGCGCCGTACCTACCACGAGCTGTTCCGCTCGCTGCTCACCGAGGGCCAGCGCGAGGGGGTGTTCACCGACCGGGTGCCCGCCGACATCGTGGTCGACTTCTACTTCGGCTCGGTGCACCACCTGAGCACCTGGTACCACCCTGAAGGCGAACTCGCCCCGACCGAGATCGGCGAACACTACGCCGACCTCCTGCTGAGCGCACTGCGCCCGGACGGCCCCGGCCCGGCGGCGGTCCAGAACGGCCTCCCCCGTCCGTGACCGAGGGGGCGGGCGAACCGGCCCGCCCCTGTACGACCATCCGCTCATGGGCGGTCGGAGCCCCCGTCGGCGCCGCGCTGCCGGGACCGTTCCTCCACGCTCTGGGCGAGGCTCCACGGGGGCGCCGACCGAGTGCTGGAGTCGACAGGGCGCAGCCTCGGCTCCCGTTTTAGGAAATGGACTGCGTCCTTTCCTCGTGTTCACCCCGGACGAGGACGACGGGCATGGTCCGCCCCTCCCGCGTCAATGAGTAGATTCGGCTTCGAAGCACACAAACGCCTCGGAGTCGACATGGCACATCCTCCATATCCCCCACCACCCCCGTATCCATCACACCTTCCCCGGGGTCCGGCACCGAAGAGCGGGCCCGCGATCGCAAGCCTGGTCCTCGGCTGCGTCAGCCTGGCCGGCTGCTTCATGCTCCTAGTAACGCCGTTCATCGGCCTCGTCCTCGGGACGATCGGTCTCCAGCAGACCCAGCGCCGCGAACGACAGGGCACAGGCCTCGCGATCGCGGGCCTCGTGACCAATGGCATCGCGATCGCACTGGTCGGGCTCCTGATGCTCGACGTGATCTTCGGCGAAGAGCTCACCGAGGTCGAGGCGACGTCCTCTCCGTCGCCGTCTCCTTCAGCTTCGGCCTCTCCGTCCCCCTCGCCGAGCGACACCGCTGACGATGGGGACGAAGAGAGGCAGGAAGAGGAGGAGTCCCCGAAGCCGAAGACGCCCGATCCTCAGGAGACCAAGAAGGGAGAGGAGACTCCGCCGGAGCCGGAGCCGGAGCCTGTACCCGAGACCGAGGACGACCAGCCTGGCACTGGCGGGGGCTCTGACCAGGACCGCGTCCAGGGCGTCCACCCGGGGGCGTACTGCGACGAGCACTGGCAGTACGGCTACACCAAGGACGGCACACTGATGCAGTGCACCACCACCGCCACCGATGACCGCTTCCGCTGGCGTTCGGCGTGAGCCCACCCCATCCCGCCCTAAGAATTAAGAAATAGGGCCCGGGCCACGCTGCCCGCCGACGCCGACACCATTGGGACGGCACCTTCGTCCTGTGCCTGAAGGTTCACGACAGGGACGGACATCTCATTGCGCATTCCCGCTCGACCGCATTTGGCCGAGCCAGAAGCGGGCACGTCAGAACAGCGGGGACGCCCTGAGTAGGCCGTACGGTGGCGACGGGCCCACAGGGGCCCACACCCTGGATATCGGGGGACGACATGCTTCGTTGACTTCTCGCCGCGACCTTCATCTCCGCGGCCTTCACCGCCATCGTGTTGGGTGCGCCTGCCCACGCCGATCACTCCCACATCACCGATGGGGACGACTGAGCGACCAACGACTTCCACTCCGAATGACACGAAAGCGCCCCGCCTCCCGTCTGCACGCGGCGGGCGGGGCGCGATCGTGTCCGAGACATCGGCTGTGTGGAGGAGTCGGCTCGGCTATCCGGCCGCTCCCGCCTCCTCTCTTGCTCGGCGGCCTCGGACCAGGAAGGCGACCGAGACCAAGGCGATCAGCCCGAGGGCGATCAGGTAGGCCGAGACCGCCATCGAGGTGCCCGCCAGGCTCAGGAGGGCCACCATCGCGAACGGGGCGAAGCCGCCGCCCACGACCGAGGCGATCTGGTAGCCGAGCGAGGCCCCCGTGTAGCGCACCTCGGCGGCGAACAGCTCGGCGAACAGGGCCGCCTGCGGGGCGTACATGATGCTCAGGAACACCCCGGCTACGAACATGCCGACCGCCATGACCAGGATGTCGCCGGTGTCGACCAGCAGGAACAGCGGCACCGCCCACAGGCACAGCCCGACGATGCCGAAGGTGTACACCCGGATGCGCCCGATCCGGTCGGACACCGCTGCGGCGATCGGCATCAGCGGCAGCTGGAACAGGCTCAGCCCGAGCGCGACGGCCAGCACCGATTCATAGGCCATCCCCAGCTCGCGGGTGGCGTAGTCCAGGATGCCGGTGATGAGGATGTAGAACGTCGCCGTGTTGACCGCGAAGCTACCGGCGGCCAGCAGCACCGTGGCCTTGTGCGAGCGCAGGACGTCCCTCAGCGGTGAGCGGCGCTCCACCTGGTGCTCGGCGGCGGCGCGGCGGAAGTCGGGGGTCTCCTCGACGTTGCGGTGGATCAGCCAGGCCAGCACCAGGACCAGGACCCCGAGCAGGAAGGGAATCCTCCACCCCCAGGCGAGGAACGAGCCCTCGCCGGTGGCGGCGCTGACCGCGAAGTACACGCCGTAGGCGGCGACGAGGCCCAGCGGCACCCCCATCTGGACGAGGCTGCCGTACAGCCCGCGGCGCCCCTCGGGCGCGTACTCGGTGGCCAGCAGCGCCGCCCCGCCCCACTGCATGCCCACGGCGATGCCCTGGACCAGCCGGAGCACCACCAGCAGCACGGGGGCGACGACGCCGATCGTCTCGAAGGAGGGCAGCAGGCCGATGGCGGTCGTCGCACCGCCCATCGCCACCAGCGCCCAGACCAGCACCGGCTTGCGGCCGTAGGTGTCGCCCAGGTGGCCGCCGACGACGCCGCCCAGGGGCCGGGCCAGGAAGCCCACCGCGAAGGTCGCGAACGAGGCGAGCACCCCGGCGACCGGGCTGAACTCGGGGAAGAACAGCGAACCGAACACCAGGGCGGCGGCGACGCTGAAGACGAAGAACTCGTACCACTCGACGGTGGCGGTGGCCGCGGCGGCGCCGGCCACGATGCGGCGGGTGCGCAGCGGAACGTCGAGCCCGGACGCGGCGGACGGGGTCGGGGGGTCGTCGGTGGCCATACCGGTCCTCCTCGGCTGGGGGGATCCAACGGCACCGGGACGGTGCGGGCCGTCCCGGCACCTGGACCGACGATGGAACCGACCAGCCGGTACGTCAACGCCCCCTCCCCTCTTCGCGACCCGACCGTGACCTGAGCGAACGCCGGGACGACCGCTCCGCACACCCGGTCCGCACACCCGGGTGGAACCACACGAGAAGGCGAAGAAGAAGACTGCCAGAGTGGACGCCTCTTCCCCCTTCTCAGACAGCCGGTACTCACAGGGCGGCCCCTCTGACCATCCCCCTCATTTCACTCAGGGGCACCCTCGGCACCGCACGTTTCCGTGAACTCCTGACATCACGGACACGTGTGTGCTTACATGGAACCCCGCTCCCGGCTTTACCTATAACCCTGACCGACAGCGCCAGACAGGGGAGCGTGTGACCTCCGAGGAAGACAAGCAGGGCATTGATTCTCGGGACGCCCGCCCTCGTGGAGGGCTGGTCTCTTTTCTCATGGAGCACAAGTGGTGGACCGCCATCGGCGCCATGGGAACGGTTCTCACCCTCATAGCCACCCTCTACGCCTGCACGAGACCGCCGAACGACCCGAACACGCTCCGGATTCAGAACGGAAACTGCAACGCGCAGGGCGGGTCCGGCAACTCAGTCTCCTGTGGGACTCCACAGAATCCCGCTCCCCAGTAGACTGCTCCGGCTAGATCGGCAGATCATGGACAAAATACACGGTGCAGCAGTGGCGATCATCGCAGCGTCCGCCCTCACCTCCTGTTCCGGCATCGAGACGACCGAAGGGGAGGCGGCGGAGGGAAGCGCCTCACCTTCGACGGCTGGAACGCCTCCCCGGCCCTCCCCGCCGTCCCCGCCTGCATCGGCCTCCGTCACCGGGGACTGCAACGCTCAGGGGAGCAACAACAACGTCCACTGCATCACGCAGCTGCCGACCGAGTTCGAGTCCCTCGCCGGAATCAGCCTCGACTGGATGGGGGACGGCGGAAGCGCAACCGTCCTTTTCGCCGGACCCCCCGAAGAGCTGCCGGACCCCCCGAGCTACGAGAACCCGTGGAACCACTGCGACGAGTGGGAAGAGTGGTTCGGAGAACTCCCGGAGATCTACCGCTTCAATTCCGACACACTGGTGTCCGTCATTTCAGGCCGGCCGGACGTCGTTGCGATCAGGGATGTGCACGTGGAGGTGTTCTCACGAACGGAGCGCCCCAACGAGAGCACCGTCATCCAGTGCGCTTACGGCGCAGGCGGGGACCACGGCAACATAATATCGGTGGATCTTTCCACGGGCGACACCACATTGGAGATGCTCGACTCCGGAGATGTCTCCCCCATGCCGCCGGCCTCGCTTTCGTTGAGTGGAATGGACTACGAGTCCGCCTTGGTCGCGATCGACTCGACGAACGGGTACCTGTACGAGGGGATGATCACTATCGAAGCCGTGGTCAACGGCGAGGACCATACATTCCAGCACGGAAGTGAGGCGCAGCCGCTCCGCTGGGTCGGAGGAGGCCTCGACTCCATCGCCCAGAACGAGTACGGAGGGGTCCGCTACGACTGGGCGCCGGACGACGACGCCTGGGTGGACGATTTCGCCCCGATGGATCGCTAAAGGCCCCCGGGAAGAGGCGACGGGCAGCGGATCCCTCCTGATACCGGCGGCAGCGTCAGGGCGGAGCGTGCTCCCCTGTGCTCAGCACGCTTGGCGCCCACCGGATGTGCGGTGCTAGTACTGAGTGCTCAGCGCGAGACCCCCGCTCTCGCACCACTCGTCCCGCTTCTTCTGAGGATCATGTCGCAGTCCCACCCCGCTCACCCCACGAACGGTCTGCTCACCCGGCCGCCGCTGGCGGACGGGGCGCCTGTGCCGCGCGTGGCCGAGGCCCCCGAGCCGGCCGCCCCCGACGAGGAGCCGCCGCCACCTGTGCGCCGGGCGTCCCCCGGGCGGCTGGCCGGGGTCGACCTCGCCCGCTGGATCGCCATCGCGGGCATGCTCGTCATCCACTTCGGCGCACCGTTCCTGGAGTTCGACTCGCCCGCCTCCAGCATCATCTTCAACTACGCCTGGGGCCGCTCCACGATCCTGTTCGCGTTCCTGGCCGGGGTCTCCCTCGCCCTGGTCTCCGGCGGTGCCCGCCCCCACCGGGGCCGCCCCGCCCGCACGACCGCCGGCCGCGTGGCGGTGCGCGGCCTGGCCCTGATGGCCATCGGCTGGTGCCTGCACCTGGTGGTCACCGCCGCCGGGTCCAACCTGACGGTGATCATCACCTTCTACGGCCTGTACTTCCTGCTGGCCGTCCCCTTCCTGCGGATGGGCGCCCGCTGGGCCGCCACCGCCGCCGTCCTCGCCCTGGCCGCCGGTCCGCAGCTGCTCTTCCTGCTCCGCCGCTCCCGCGACACCGGCGGCGCCATGGCCTCCTTCACCGACGCCTGGAACGCCTGGGACCCCGCCCACCTGCTGGTCGGCCAGGGGATGCTGGAACTGGGCGTCTACGGCTACTACCCCGCACTCGCCTGCACGGGCGCGGTGCTGGCCGGGCTCGCGGTGGGCCGCCTGGACCTGCGCTCACCGGTGGTGCGGCTGCGCATCGCCCTGGGCGGGATGCTGCTGGCCGCCGTCGCCTACCGGGTGTCCTGGCACGCCTGGTACGACTACGGGCTCCTCAGCGCCCTCGGCCCGCGCGAGGAGGTCATCGGCTCCGTCCCCACCGACGACGCCCGGTGGCTGCTGACGAGCATGCCGCACACCTCCACCACCATCGAGGTGGCCGGGGGCGTGGGCGTGGCCATGGGCGTGCTGGCCGGGTGCCTCCACATCGCCGAGCGCCTGCCCCGGCTGCTGGAGCCCCTCACCGCCACGGGCGCGATGGCGCTGACCGTGTACGCGCTGCACGCCCTGGCGATGTCCTGGCAGGCCTGGATCCCCGACGACTACGTGGGACTGGCCGGCTGGACCGACGACAACATGACCGAGCTCTTCTTCATCGGTTCGATCATCGGCGCGTTCCTGTGGCGCCGCCTGGTGGGGCGGGGACCGCTGGAGGCCGGGGTGTCCGACCTGGGCAAGGCGCTCGCCCGCTCCCGGAACTGACCCCGAGGAGCGGGCCCCGGCGTGCTCCGCTCAGGCCCAGCCGGCGTCGTGGGCCAGGATCGCCGCCTGGACCCGGTTGGTCATCTCCAGCTTGGACAGGATCCGGCTGACGTGCGCCTTGACCGTCGCCTCGCGCATGCCCAGCTCCTTGCCGGCCTCGGCGTTGGACATCCCCCGGGCGATGGCCACCAGCACGTGGCGCTCGCGCTCGCTCAGCACCGACAGGCGCTTCCCGGCCTCGTCGGCGGCCGGCGCGGCGGGGGCGGAGAAGCGCTCCAGCATCCGCTTGGTCACGCTCGGCGCCAGCATCGCGTTGCCCTCGTACACCGTGCGCACGGCCCCGATCAGGTCGCGGGGCGGGGTGTCCTTGAGCAGGAAGCCCACGGCCCCCGCGCGCAGCGCCTGGTGCACGTACTCGTCCAGGTCGAAGGTGGTCAGCAGCACCACGCGGGGCGGGACGGGCAGCCGGGCCAGCTCGGCCGCCGCGCTCAGGCCGTCCACCCCGGGCATGCGGATGTCCAGCAGCATGACGTCGGGCCCGCTCTCGCGGGCGACGCGCACCGCCTCGGCGCCGTCCGAGGCCTCGCCGACCACCTCGATGTCGTCGGCCGCCTCCAGGATCATCTTCAGCCCCGAGCGGACCAGCTGCTCGTCGTCGACCAGCACCGTGCGGATCATCGGCCGCCTTCCCCGTCACTGCCTGCACCCCCGGGCACCGCGCCCCGGCGCGCTCCCCCTGCCACGCGCGACGCTAGCGCATGGCCGGGGCCGCGGCGGCCTCAGCCGCCCCCGGTCAGCGGCAGCACCGCCCGCACCTGCCAGCCCCCGTCCGGGAAGGGCCCAGCGGTCAGCGTCCCCTCGGCCAGCACGATCCGCTCGCGCAGCCCCGCCAGGCCGTACCCCCCGCCCATCGGCGGCTCGGGCGCGCCCGGCGCGCGCGTCGGGGGCGGTTCGTTGGACACCGCCACCTCCAGGTCGTGCTCCCCGTAGTCGACCCTGACCTGCACCCCGGCCCCGGGCGCGTGCCGGCCGGCGTTGGTCAGGGCCTCCTGCACGACCCGGAAGGCGGTCCGCTCGGCCTGGGCGGGCAGCGGCCGGGGACGGCCCCCCGTGACCAGCTCCACGCCCATGCCGGCCGAGCGCCACTCCCCCACCAGCCGGGCCAGGTCGGACAGGACCGGCTGGGGAGCGGTGGGCGCCTCCCCCGGCCCGTCGGTGGACTCGCGCAGCACGCCCAGGATCTCCCGCAGCTCCCCCAGCGCCTCGCGCCCGGTGGTACGGATGAGTCCGGCGACCTCGGCGGTGCGCTCGTCGGGGGCGTTCACCTCCAGTCCGCCGGCCTGCAGCACCATCATGCTGACCCGGTGCGCCACCACGTCGTGCATCTCACGGGCGATCCGGGTGCGCTCGGCGTTGATGGCCCGGTCGGCCAGCAGGTGCTGCTCGCGCTCCAGCCGCTCGGCGCGCTCGCGCAGGTTGCCGATGAGCTGGCGGCGGGTGCCCACCCACAGGCCCAGGGTGAGCGGCAGGGCGACGCCCATGACGAGGAAGAAGAACGTCATCGCGATGCGGTTCTGCGACACCAGGGAGGCGCCCGCGCCGGCCGCCACCATCAGCGCGCTCCACAGGGCGAGCCGCCGCCGGTCGGTGAACCAGGAGGCGTAGGTGTACAGGCCGAGCATGCCGGGCACGGGGTTGCCGAAGAGCGCCAGGAGCACCAGGGCCAGGCCCATCAGCCAGTTCGGGCGGGACCGGCGCACCAGCAGGGTGAGCGAGACCGCGGCGGGCAGAGCCAGGGCCAGGGCGCCCAGGACCGCGACTTCGAGCGGGGCGGGCATGTCCAGCACGAGCACCGACGTGGCCACGGGGCTGAGCAGGCCCCAGCCGGGTGCCAGGGTGAACAGCGCGTTCCAGGGGAAGGCGCATACGGCCAGGAACCAGTCGCCGAGCCGGTGGCGGCGCTCCCACCACCACTTCCACAGCCGGACCGGTCCGTCTCCGAAGGCGGCGCGCAGGCGCCGCTCCTCGCCCTCCCCGTAGAACACACCCCGGAGTCTAAGGTGCCCGTACGGGCCGCGTTCGCCCTGGTGGGGCGCGTTTCCCCGTGGGGCGACGAAGGTCGGTGCCGCGCACCGCCCCAGCGCACAGGACCCCTCATGGGCGGCCGCCGACCTCCGCGCGCCCCCGCGCCGTCGGGCGGTACCGACGAAAGTCGGTGCCCGGACCCCGCCCAAGGCTCCGGATCGCGCCGCGCCCCCTCCTTTCGGCCATCACCGAAATCGGCTCCACGGCCGAGGCCGGAGGCCCTCCCGCGCCCCTAGCGTGGTCAGGGTCGGTGCCCAGACCGCGAACCCGCCGGGCGCCGAAGCACCGTCCGACCCCGGAGCCGAGCCGCGCCAGAGCACGCCCAGGCGCGCCGGAACGCGGACGGCACGGACCACGAGACCCACGACAGCAGGAGCAACGAGACGTGAGCCAGACCGCAGCGGTGGCCGCACCCGACGACAGCACACAGGCACCCCCCGTGGTGATCGCACGGAGCCTCTCCAAGGTGTACGGGGCGGGCGATTCGGCCGTGCGGGCGCTCGACGGGGTCAGCGTCGAGTTCTCCCGCGGGCACTACACCGCCATCATGGGCCCCTCGGGGTCGGGCAAGTCCACCCTGATGCACTGCCTGGCCGGGCTGGACACCGCCAGCTCCGGCACCGTGCACCTGGGCCGCACCGACATTACGCGGCTCAACGACCGGCAGCTGACCCAGCTGCGCCGCGACCGCATCGGCTTCATCTTCCAGTCCTTCAACCTGCTGCCGATGCTCACCGCCGAGCAGAACATCCTGCTCCCGGCGCAGATCGCCAAGCGCAAGGTGGACCGGGAGCGCTTCGAGGAGCTGATCGACGTGGTCGGCCTGCGCGACCGGCTGGACCACCTGCCCTCCAAGCTCTCCGGCGGCCAGCAGCAGCGCGTGGCGGTCGCCCGGGCGCTGCTCGGGGCCCCCGAGGTCGTCTACGCCGACGAGCCCACCGGCAACCTCGACTCCCGCTCGGGCGCCGGGGTGCTGTCCTTCCTGCGCGACTCGGCCCGCGACATGGGCCAGACCATCGTGATGGTCACCCACGACCCGGTCGCGGCCTCCTACGCCGACCGGGTGATCTTCCTGCGCGACGGGCAGCTGGTCGACGAGGTGCACGCGCCCACCGCCGAGACCGTCTCGGACCGACTGCTGAAGCTGGAGTCCTGATGCTGCGCACGACCCTGGCCGGGCTGCGCATGCACAAGGCGCGGCTGGTCACCACCGCCCTGGCGATCGCCCTGGGCGTCATGTTCGTCACCGGCACCCTGGTGTTCGGCGACACCCTCGAAGAGGGCTACAGCACCAAGATGATGGGGGCGGCCGACGACTTCGCCGCCGTGGCCGTGCCGGCGGCGGACGAGGACGTCCCCGCCGACCCGGAGGCGCCGGCGCCGACGCTGCCCGCCGACGCGCTGGAGAAGGTCCGCGACCTGCCCGAGGTGGCCGCGGCCGGCGGCACGACCCGCGGGGACGCCCCGCTGCTCGACAAGGACGGGCGGTCCGTGGGGACCATGCCCACCGTCGGCATGAGCGTGGGGCCCGACACCCGGTTCCAGCCCACGGAGGGGAGCCTGCCGGAGGGGCCCGGCGAGGTCGCTCTGGCCACCACCAGCGCCGGCGCCACCGGGTACGGGGTCGGCGACACCGTCACCGTGCTCGACGCCGAGGGCGAGCGGAACGAGTTCACCGTGAGCGGGCTGATCGACTTCGGCGTCGACGGCGAACTCGCCTACCGGGGGGTCGTCGCCTTCGACGAGGACACCGCCCGGGAGATGACCGGCGCCGAGGGGTACTCGGAGATCGACGCCACGGCCGCAGAGGGCGCCACCGACGCCGAGGTGGTGAGCGCCATCGAGGGCGTGACCGGCTCGGACGCCGACGTGGAGACCGGCGCCTCCTACGGCGAGCAGCTCGCCGAGAACGCGGGCGGCGACACGCAGGTGCTCACCGTCGGCCTGATGCTGTTCGCGCTGATCTCGGTCTTCGTGGCCGCGATCGTCATCTACAACACCTTCGCGATCCTGGTGGCCCAGCGCCAGCGGGAGATGGCGCTGCTGCGGTGCGTGGGCTCGGCGCGCGGGCAGGTGTTCCGCAGCGTGCTCACCGAGGCGCTGGTGGTCGGCCTGGTCGCCTCCGCGGCGGGCGTGGCCGTCGGCGTGGGGGCCGGCTGGGCCGGATTCGCCTTCGGGGGCGAGGCGCTCGGCGCCGACACCTCGCAGCCGCTGGTCGTGCGCGCCCTTCCGGTCGCCATCGGGATGACCGTGGGCACCGTGATGGCTCTGGGCGCGGCGCTGCTTCCGGCCTGGCGCGCCACCCGTGTGCCGCCGCTGGCGGCGCTGCGCACCAGCGCCACCGCGCAGGGCCTGGAGAAGGGCATCGGCTGGGTGCGCATCACGGTCGGCGCCGTGCTGTTCCTCATCTCGGGCGGCATCGTGTCGGTGGCCACCACCAGCGGCGGCGTGGGCGCGACCGGCATGGTGCTCACGACCGTGGCGGGGCTGATCTGCTTCGTCGGCGTCGTGGTCCTGTCGCCGCTGCTGGTGCGGGCGGTCGTCGCGGCCGTATCGCCTCTCATGCGGCGCATCGGGGTGGCGAGCATGCTGGCCGCCGACAACTCGCGCCGCAGCCCCAAGCGCGCGGCGACGGCGATGATCGCCCTGACCGTGGGGGCCACGCTGATCACCGGCTACGCGGTGGTCAACGCCTCGCTCAAGACCACGATGGACGAGATGCTGGCCGAGCAGTTCCCGGCCGACTACCTGGTCAGCGCGCCCATGGACGAGCGGGACGCGGTGATCCCGCAATCATCGGTGGACGAGCTGAAGGAGTCCGATGCTCTCGGCACCGTCATTGAGCAGCGGCGGACCTACACCGAGAGCGACGAGGCCTCGGGCGACCTGCCCGTCAGCACCTACATCGGCGGCACGCTCGGCGAGGACCTCAAGAACGACGCCGTGTCCGGGTCGCTGGCCGACATGGGCCCCGGCAAGGTGGCCGTGTCCAAGGGGTACGCGGGCGACCGCGAGGCCGGGGACATGCTCCCCGTGGACACCGAGACCGGTGAGAAGGAGTACGAGATCGCCGCGGTCCTGGAGGACGGCGGGGTCCTGTGGGGCGCGACCCTGGCCCCCAAGGACTTCGAGAAGGCGTTCCCGGGCGTGGACGGGACCTCCGACATGCTGGTGAACGGCGCCGAGGGCGCCTCGGCGCAGCAGGTGCGCGACGCGGTGTACGACGCGGTCGCCGACGCCCCCAAGGTGGGCGTGGACTCGATGGCCGAGATGAAGGCGCAGTTCGACGACGTGCTCAACATCGCGTTCCTGGCCATCGCCGCCATGCTGGGTCTGGCGATCATCATCGCGGTGTTCGGCATCGCGAACACGATGGCGCTGTCGGTGCTGGAGCGCACCCGCGAGTCGGCGATGCTGCGGGCGCTCGGGCTGGCCCGGGGGCAGCTGCGGCGGATGCTGAGCATCGAGGCCGTGGTGCTGTGCCTCATCGGCGCGGGCGTGGGCATCCTGCTGGGCATCGTGTTCGGCTGGGCGGCCGGGACCGCGGCCATGCCGAGCATGGTGTTCACCCTGCCGGTCGCACAGATCGCGGTGTTCATCGGTGTCGCCGTGGCCGCGGGCCTGCTGGCGTCGGTGCTGCCGGGCCGCCAGGCGGCGGGCGCCTCGATCACCGGGGCCCTCGCCAGCGAGTGACGGGCACCGAGCCCTGAACCGCCGGGGGCGGTGCGGGTCCGAAAGGGACCCGCCCCGCCCCCTTCCGTGTCGCATGCGCGGCGCGGTGCGCGCTCCGGGCGGGGTCTTCCGGCGTAGTGTGGCGCCCGGCCGCCGGGGACCGAGGAGGGCGCGTGGGCAGCGACGACGACCGGGACCGTTCCGCAGAGGACGGCGCCGAGGGCATCGCGTGGGGGACGCCCGCCGCGCGGTGGACGCTGGCCGCCACCGTGCTCGGGTCGGGGATGGCCTTCCTCGACTCCACGGTCGTCAACGTCGCCCTGCCGGTCATCCAGGACGACCTGGGAACCGGGGTGGCCGGTCTGCAGTGGATCGCCAACGGCTACATGGTCACCCTCTCGGCGCTGATCCTGCTCGGCGGCGCGCTGGCCGACCGCTTCGGCCGGGTGCGGGTGTTCTCGCTGGGCGTCGCCTCCTTCGCGCTCGCTTCGGCGCTGTGCACGGTCGCGCCGACGCTGGAGCTGCTGGTGGCCGGGCGGGTGCTGCAGGGCGTCGGCGGGGCGCTGCTCACCCCGGGGAGCCTGGCGGTGCTGCAGTCGGGCTTCCGCAAGCAGGACCGGGCCCAGGCGGTCGGCGCCTGGTCGGGCCTGACCGGGGTGGCGGCGGCGGTCGGCCCCTTCCTGGGCGGCTGGCTGGTGGACATCGGCTCCTGGCGGCTGATCTTCCTGATCAACCTGCCGCTGGCCGCGGCGGTGCTGCTGATCGCCCGCCGGCACCTGCCGGAGTCGCGGGACGCGCAGGCGCCGGCGCGGATGGACTACCCCGGGGCGCTGCTGGCGATCCTGGCCCTGGCGGGGATCAGCTACGCGCTGATCGAGGCCGGTGCGGGAGAGGTGCCGGCCGGGGCGGCGGCGCTGGCCGGTGCCGTGGGCGCGGCCGCGCTGGCGGGGTTCGCGCTGGTGGAGACGCGCAGCGCGCACCCGATGCTGCCGCTGGGGGTGTTCGCCTCGGCGCGGTTCACAGCGGCGAACCTGGTGACGGTGCTGATGTACGGGGCGCTGGGGCCGCTGCTGTTCCTGCTGGTGCTGTACCTGCAGGAGGCGGCGGGGTACTCGGCCCTGGCCGCGGGGGCGGCGTCGCTGCCGATCACGGTGCTGATGCTGCTGCTGTCGGGGCGGTCGGGCCGGCTCGCCGAGCGGATCGGGCCGCGTGCGCAGATGACGGCGGGGCCGCTGCTGGTGGGCGTCGGGATGCTGTTGCTGTCCCGGCTCACGCCCGGGGCCGACTACCTGACCGAGGTGCTTCCGGGGGTGCTGGTGGTGGGCCTGGGGCTGTCGGCGGCGGTGGCGCCGCTGACGGCGACGGCCCTGTCGTCGGCGCCGGAGCGGCACGCCGGGGTGGCGTCGGGGGTGAACAACACGGTGGCCCGCGCGGCGCAGCTGATCGGTGTGGCGGCGGTCCCGGCGGCGGCGGGCGTGAGCGGGGCGGCCGGGATCGAGGGCGGGTTCGCGGCGGCGATGCTGATCGTGGCTGCGGTGAGCGTGGGCGGCGGGCTGGTCGCGTTCGTCCTGCTCCGCGAGAGGGGGTCCCGGATGGAGCAGCACAAGGGCATGTTCTGCGGGGTGAGCGGGCCGCCGATGGAGCCGCCCGCCTCGTCGGCGCCTGACGCGGGCGGGCAGGACCGGCGGGCGGAATGAGCGGCCCCGGCCGCGCACACCGCACACGCACGGAAGGAGCAGCCCCATGGCCATCGAACACGTTCTCGCCGTCGCCCCCGTCTCCGACTTCGACACGGCCGCGGCATGGTACGGGCGCCTGTTCGGGCGGGCGCCGGACAACCGTCCGATGCCGGGACTCGCCGACTGGCGGATCACCGGCGGAGGCCGGCTCCAGGTGTGGCGCGACCCGGCCCGCGCGGGCACGGCGCTGCTGAACTTCGCGGTGGACGACCTGCCCGCCCATCTGGAGGCCTTGGCCGACCGGGGGCTTGCGCCCGGCGAGGTCCAGGAGGCGGACAAGGGGGTGCGGCTGTCGTCCCTGACCGACCCCGACGGCAACCGGCTGACCTTCATCGGAGGGTTCCGCACCACGGTCTGACCCGACTCCCCCGACGCATCCGACGATGCGCCGGGCCCTGCGGCCGGCGGACGCCGCAGGCCGTCCCCGCGCCTGCCCGGCCCTCCCTCCCCGGGGGGCCGGTCCGGGGCCCGTTCACGTCCACGCCCGCTCGGAAGGACGCACGGCGGCGCCCGAGGTTCTAGACTCCCGGCATGGACGGATCCGCGGCGCCCGGCGATGGTGCGGTGCCGCTGGTCGCCTTCGCCGGAGGCGGCCCGAGCGCGGCGCTGGCGGCCATCGCCCTCCTGCGCGCCACCACCTGGCTGCGCCTGGAGTACCAGGTGGTCGTCTTCGACGACCACGGCCGCCGGGGACGCGGCTCGGACCTGCACTCCGCCGAGCGCCTGGACCTGCCGGCGCGGCTGCTGTCGGCCTTCCCCGACCGTCCCGCGCACCTGCTGGAGTGGGCACGGCTGAGCGGACTGGCGTGCACCCCGGCCACCTTCCTGCCCCGCCGTGTGTACGGGGACTACCTGGAGGACACGCTGTCGGCGACGGCGGCGTGGGCGGCCCCGTACGCGGCGCTGGAGGTGCGGTCGCTCCGTGTGGCGAGCGCACGGGCCGAGGAGGAAGGCGTCGCCGTGCAGACCGGCGGCGCCCCAAGCGCCGTCCCCGCCCGGGCGCTGGTGGTGGCCACGGGCGACCCGCACCTGCGCACGCCCCCGCTGACCACCGGCCGCGACCCGGCGGAGGGGCTGGCCACCTGCCCGCGCGGCGCCCTCATCGGCACCGGGGGCCGGGCCGAACGCCACCTGTTCGCGGTGGGCCCGGTGCGCCGGGGAGCCCGCAAGGACACCGTCCCCCACACCCGCGACCACGCCGAACGCCTGGCCTGGCTGATCTGCGACACCGTCCTGCGATCAAGGGCGGCCGACCGCTGACGCGCTCTCCGCCTCTGCGCCCGCGCGGAGTCTCCGTGCAGGACCGAGACGAGAACTGAGTGCAGTCGCGAGAAGCGGACGGAGGGAACGACGCCTTCGCGGACGTTTCCGGAGTATTCGAGGATGGGATGCGGCATGCCCCTCCGATCGGTAGGCGGATACCGGGTCAGCGCGTTCCGGCGCCACTGCGCGGTGAATCAGGCACCGCCCGTCCGGACGCCTCCGGCCCGGTCCTGGCGGAGGGCCGCAGACCGACCGCGCTCAGCACCGCACTGACCGCGAGAGCGGCCACCGCCCAGCCCAACGAGACGCGCAGCCCTTCCAGGAAGCGCTCGGCCGAGATCCCGCCGACGAGCAAGCCCATCACGGCGACCCCGAGCAGCCCGCCGAGCTGGCGCGACGCATTCAGGACGCCGGAGGCGATCCCGGCGTTGGCCGCGTCCACCGACGCCAGCAGGGCGTTGGTCATGGCCGGCACGACCAGGCCGATGCCGAACCCGGCGACCGCGATCGGGACGGCCATCAGGCCATAGGAGCCGGAGCCGACGGCCGACACGCTGACCAGGTAGCCGACGGCGGCCATGGTGTTGCCCGCGATAAGCACCGCACGTGCCCCGTAGCGCTTGACCAGCGGGCCGCACGCCAGGTTGGCGACCATGATCGCCGCCGTCATCGGCAGGAACGCGAACCCCGCCATGAGGGGGGAGTAGTCCCAGACCCGCTGGAAGAACAGGCTGAAGACGAAGACCAGCCCGTAGAAGGCGAAGTTCAGCAGTACCCCGACCGCGGACGTCGCGCTGAAGGCCCCGCGGCCGAACAGGTGGAGCGGGAGCATCGGGTCGGCGCCCCGGTGCTCGACCGCGATGAAGGCGGCCAGCGCCGCGGCGAACACCGCCAGGCAGACCAGCGTGACGGGCGCGGACCAGCCTTGGGCGTTGGCCTCGATCATCGCTCCGGTCAGCGCCCCGAGGCCGGCCACGGCCAGGACCTGGCCGGGCAGGTCGATGGAGCGCCGGCCGGCGGCCGCGCGCTCCGGTGCGGGCTGTGCGTACAGGGCGACGAGCACGATGCCGGCGGTGGCGACGGGGACGTTGACGTAGAAGACCGCCCGCCAGCCGAGCGCTTCGACCAGCCCTCCTCCGACGAGTGGCCCGAGGGCCAGGGCGAGTCCGCCGGCCGCGGCCCACAGGCTCACGGCGCGGGTCCGCGCGGCCGCGTCCGGGACGTTGGTGTTCACGATCGACAGGGAGGAAGGGACGATCATCGCGGCGCTGACGCCCTGAAGCACGCGGGCGGCGACGAGGAACAGGACCGAGGGGGCGGCGCCGCACGCCAGGGACGTCGCGGCGAACAGGGCGAACCCCAGGAAGAAGATCTGCTTGGGGTCGAAGCGGTCGCCCAGGGCGCCGGCGGTCAGCAGGAAGGCGGCGAAGGTGAGCGTGTAGCCGTTGATCACCCATTCCAGGCTCGCCAGGTCGCCGCCGATGTCGGCGGCCAGGGCGTCGGCGGCGACGTTGACGACGCTGACGTCGAGGATGACGACCGCGAAGCCGAGGCAGGCCGCTAACAGCGTGGGGCCCTGCCGGGCTTTGCGCGCTCTGTTCGTGGGCACGGCTCTTCACCCCTAATGAGCTGGGAGACGATAGAGAGACGAGGTCCGGCGGCGCGGACTCCGGTAATGTGTTCGATGTCGAACGAACACTCGGGAGTGTACGCACACCGTCGAACACATGGCAATCCGTGGGCACCCCCTCTCGCGGAGCGAGCGCGGGGGCATCACGGCACAGGCACCACATCGGAACGGAGCGTCCGGCCATGGCGGCACAGCACCGGCAGCAGGCCACGCCGGCGGGGCACCGCACCCCGCCGGTCCACACGGATCCGCGGGACGTACCGCTGGAGGCGGCCCTGGTGGCCCTCGGCGATCCGGTCCGGCGGTCACTGGTGCGGGAGCTGGCACGGGCCGGTGAGTGGGAGCGGTCCTGCGGCAGCTTCGATGTGCCGGTCACCAAGACCACCCTGAGCCGCCACTTCGCGGTGCTGCGCGAGGCCGGGCTGCTGGAGCAGCGTGATGCCGGGGCCAAGCGGCTCAACCGGCTGCGCAGGACCGAGTTCGACGCGCGCTTCCCCGGCCTGCTCGACCTGGTCGTCAACGAGGACGAGGGCGGCTGAGATCGCTGACGGGAGATGTGTTCCCTGGCCAGCGATCATAGGCGGTCGATGGCGGCTTAAGCGGTCATCGATCACCACGTCGCGCCGGATCGCGGTGGTGAGTGCGCAGATGCTTTCCGGCGGACGAGCGGCCGAAGGGCCCTGACGGTGCGGTCGGCGCGGCACCGAGCACCACACCTAGAGGCCGTGACCCCCACGGACAGCGCCCCGGAGTGAGGGACGACACCGCGATCGGCGGCGATCCGGGCGCCGTCTCCGCCCGGGCGCTGGTCGTGGCCACGGGCGACCCGCACCTCCGTACACGCCCCCGCTGACCACCGGCTGCGACCCGGCACAGGGACTGGCCACCTGCCCGCGCGGCGCCCTCATCGGCACCGAAGGTCGGGCCGATCGCCTGGCCCGGCTGATCTGCGACACCGTCCTGCGGTCAAGGGCGGCCTAAGACCCCGAGGGCCCCATCGGCCAGGCTCGGCGAACGCGTGTGCGCCGGGTCGGCCTCTTGGGGCAGACTGGCGCGGTCCGTGGCAGAAGGAGGCCGCTGGTGTCCGGAACGTATGTGATGGGGTCGGTGTCCGCAGCACTGTTCCTCGGAGGTGCGCTGCACTGGTTCGTGTCCGCCCAGGCGGGACCGCTCGATGGGGGCGTCGATCCTTGGGGCCCTGCCCTGGTGGTGATGGGCGCGGTGCTCGGTATCGCGGCCTGGATCGGGGCGCCGCCGAGGCCGCCTGCGAACGCGAGGCGGAAGGCGGACGAGTAGGCGCCCGTCACCGGGTCCGCCCTCGAAGGGTGGGCCTGGTGACGAGCACTCGTTGTGCCGGAGTCAGTCGACGTCGACGCGGACTCCGTCGGCGAACGTGCTCTTCCCGTTGACGAGGATGTGGTCGAGTTCGAAGTCCTCGGGCACGTCGTAGGCGATCGCGCCGCTGATCTCGCTGCCGGGGTTGACCTTCTCCAGCCAGTCGATCCCGCTGCTCGCCGGGATGTCGTACTCGTACATCGACCCGTCGGGGTCCATCAGCACCTGGTTCCCCGCCTCGAAGTACTGGCCCTCTGAGGAGGTGTTGGCGGCCTCGATCTCCATGACGACGAACTGCCCGCCCGCCTCCTCGACGAGGCCGAACTCGTCCTCGATCTCGGTGGCGCCCTCCTCCACGGAGGTGACGGTGATGTCCCAGTCGCCGTGGGGGACGGTGTCGCCGACGGCGTAGGTCTCCTCGGCGTCCTCGTCGCCTCCCGCGTCGTCGGCGCCGTCGCCGGCGTCCTCTCCCCCGCCGCCTGCCGACTGGGCGGCCCCATCGCCCGCGGGCTCAGAGGCGGTGGGGCCGTCCCCTGCGCCTCCGGCGAGCAGCCCGAGGACCATCAGGCCCATGAAGCCCATGAAGGCCGCTGCGGCGCACCCGCCGCAGCCGAGACCGATCTTCGCGCCGGTGGACATGCCCTTGGGGGCAGACGGGGGCGGCGGGGGCGGAGGAGGGGGGAAGGCCATCGGGGCTCCTCGGGCTGGGGGTGTGACGACCCCGGCGACATTAGCCGTCGGAGGAGTCGCGCATGGCCGGTTTCGCCGAATCCATCGCCCGTGTACTCACGATAGGGAGGCCGGGCCAGGCGTCTCCTCCGCGCGTCCCCGTGGCCGATTGCGGCCTTCAGCGGGAGCGGCGGCGGGAGCGTTCGTCGCGGCGGAGGCGCAAGGGGCGCAGGGCCGACTCGACCTGGACCGACAGGTCCATCTTGCTGTCGCCCTCCTGGCGGTCCTCGAAGTGGATGGGGATCTCCAGCATCTTCTGCCCCCTCCGGTAGGCCCGAAAGTGCATCTCCACCTGGAAGCTGTAGCCCGCGCTGCCGACGGTCTCCAGGTCGAGCGTGCGCAGGGCCTCGGCGCTCCAGATCTTGAAGCCCGCCGTCACGTCCCGGACCGGCAGCGCCAGGATCGCCTTGACGTAGGCGTTGGCCCACCCGCTCAGCAGCCGGCGGCGCAGGTTCCACTCCTGGGACAGGCTCCCCCCGGGGACGTACCGGCTGCCGATCACCACGCCCGCCCCCGTGGCCAGGGCGGTCCCCAGCAGCTGGGGCACGTAGCGCGGCGGGTGGCTCAGGTCCGCGTCCATCTGGACCACGTACTCGGCGCCCTCCTCCAGGGCCCGGGCCATCCCGACGACGTAGGCGCGGCCCAGGCCGTCCTTGGCGGTGCGGTGCAGCACCCCCACCCTGCCGCCGGCGTCGGCGGCGAGCTTCTCGGCCACCTCCCCCGTGCCGTCGGGCGAGCCGTCGTCGACGACCAGCACGCGCAGCCCGGGAAGCCCCAGCCCCAGCAGCCCGCCCACGAGGACCGGCAGGTTCTCCGCCTCGTTGTAGGTCGGGACGACGACGGTCACCTTCGACGCGGCCCACGGCTCGGGCAGGGGTGCGGGGGTCGGCATGGAACGGCCCTCCAGGGTCCTCGGGGCGCGGGGACCGGACTCCGCCCCCGTCGGGGACACATTCTTACCGTTCGTCGCCGACCGCCGCCACGTGGGCGGCCGGGCGCGGACTCATTCGCCGCGGTCGGTGTCCAGGACGGCGACGTGCACCAGGGTGCCGGAGTCCTCCAGGGTCATCAGCACCTCGGGGTCGGCCCGGTTGTCGGTGACCAGGTGGGCGATCTGCTCGGGCGGCACCGTCTGCACCATGGTGTCGGTGCCGATCTTGCTGCTGTCGGCGAGCACGATCGCCTCCTGGGCAGCGCCGACCAGCGCCCGGTCGGTGGCGGCCACCGCCGGGTTGGGGGTGCTCAGCCCCCGGTCGGCGGTGACCCCGTTGCCGGTGAGGAAGGCGCGCCGCACCCGCAGCCCGGCCAGCGACTGCTCGGTGGCGGTGCCCACCAGGGCCATGATGGACGAGCGCAGGGTGCCCCCGGGCATGACCACCTCCACCCCCGGCGCGCCCGCCAGCGCCTCGGCCGCCGGGAGCGAGGTGGTGACCACGGTCAGGTTGCGCCGCCCGACCAGCTCGCGGGCCAGGGCCTCGGCGGTGCTGCCCGGGCCGAGCGCGATCGCGTCGTCGTCGTCGACCAGCCGGGCCGCCGCGGCGGCGATGGCGCGCTTCTGCGGGGCGTTGTGCCCGGTCATCTGGGCGTAGTTCTGGTCGTGGCCGAGCTGCCCGGGCAGGGCGGCCCCGCCGCGGCGCCGGTCGATCAGCCCCTCGGCCTCCAGGGCGCGCACGTCCCGCCGCACGGTGACCTCCGAGGCGCGCACCTGGGTGGCGATGTCGCGCAGGGCCATGCTCCCGTTGGCGCGCACCAGCTCCATGATCCGCTCCCGGCGCGCGGCCGCGAACGTGGTCCTGTTGTCGTCGGTCACCGATCACCTCCGGAGCCCCCGACCGGCGGAGGCCCGCGTTCGAAAAACTGCGTGCACGCCTGTCCCGCACCGGCGCGCGGGCGGTACGGGGGCGTGGCCGGCGGCGCCATCCGGAGACGCCCGTACAGGGGAGGATAGCGCCGCGCGGTTCAGCAGCCGTGCACTCCGTGCAGGTGCAGGGAGTCGTCGACGGCCTCCTCGTCCACGGCGTCCTCGCCGCCGTCGGCGCCCGACAGCAGCGCGGCCAGGAAGAGGACCGTCAGGACGGCGAGCACGGCGAGGGACCCGAGACCGACAAGGGCAGAGAGGGACACGGGGGCCTCCTTGCACGCGGGTCCGGCCCACGGCACGCGGGGGCTGCGAGCACCCGGACCGGACGGTCATCTGACCGATTCCCGCTGCGCCGACCGGCTACACCTGAGCGCGCCCGCCGCGGCGGCCGCGAACAGGGCGAGCAGGGCCGGCACCGCCAGGGCCGCGCGCAGCTCCCACAGGTGGGCGATGGCGCCGATGGCGACCGGCCCGCTGAGCAGGCCGACGTACCCGGCGGCGGCCACCAGGCCCAGGTTGCGGCCGGCCCGGGCGGGGTCGTAGGAGGTGGCGGCGGAGAAGATCTGCGGGACGATGCAGGACAGCCCGGCCCCCATGAGGGCGAAGCCGCACAGGGCGACCGCGGGAAGCGGGACGGCCAGGGCCAGGCCCAGCCCGCCGGCGGCGAGCAGGCCGCATCCGCGCACCAGCGCCACCGGGCCGAACCGGGCGGACAGGCGGTCGCCGACCAGGCGGCCGGCGGCCATGGCGGCGGAGAACACCGCGAATCCGGCGGCGGCCACGGCGTCCGAGGCCCCCGCCGAGTCGTGCAGGTAGACGCTGGTCCAGTCGGTGGCCGACCCCTCGGCGACGAACGCCGCGCAGGCCACCACGCCCAGGAGCAGCACCGTGGGGGCGGGGCTGTTCCGGTCGGCGGCGCCGTCCGCCCTTGCCTCGCGGGCGTCCGGTGCGCCCTCCTCCCGAGTGCTGTCCCGGCCGGGCAGGAGCAGCGGGCGCACCGCGAAGGAGGCCGCCGTGCAGGCCAGGGCGACCGCCCAGAAGGCCGCCACGGCGCCCATGCCCAGGTGCGCGCTGAGCGCTCCGGCGCCGGCGCCGACGAAGCCGCCGATGGAGAAGGCGGCATGGAATGAGGCCATGATGGGACGACCGTAGGCGCGCTCGACCCGGGCGGCGTGCACGTTCATGGGAACGTCGATGAGCCCGTGGCCGGCGCCGAGGGCGAACAGGGCGGCGAAGAGCGCGGGCAGCGAATGGGCGTGCGCGGGGGCGGCCAGCGCGAGGGAGCCGAAGACGGCGGAGGGCAGCATGACGGCCGCGCTGCCGAAGCGGTCGGTGACGCGCCCGGCGACCTGCATGGCGGCCAGGGCGCCGACCGCCAGGCCCAGCAGCCCCAGGCTCAGGGCGCCGTCGTCGATCCCGGCCTGGGCCTTGACGTCGGGGATGCGCGAGGCCCAGGTCGCCAGGATCACGCCGGCGACGAAGAAGTAGACCACGACGGCGGCGCGGGCGCGCCGCAAGCGCCGGTCGGGGGCGGACGGCGCCCCCGACGGCGGGCGCCCGCCTCCCGGGGACGCCGCTGTCTCCACACCGCTCTCGGCCACGGTCTCTCCGTTCTGTCCGCCACTGGTCGTGCCGGTGATCGTCGTGTCGTCGGGGGCAGGGGTCCTGACCGTGTTGATCTCGGGGAAGGCGGCCTTATGAGAGCGCTCTCAAGGCCGCCTTCCCCGAGATCAACGACAAAGGGGGATTCGGCGGTCGCGGGCTCAGACGGCCAGCACATCGACGCCCGCCGCGCGGATCTCGGCGAGCGCCTCCTCGGGGGCGCCGGTGTCGGTCACCAAGGTGTCGATCTCCCCCACCGGGCACACGTGCCCCATTGTCACCAGCCCGATCTTCGTGGAGTCCGCCGCGGCGATGACCCGCTGGGACGAGCGCATCATCGCCCGCTTGACCGCCACGTCCGGCAGGTCGTGCGCGGTGACGCCGTCCCCGGCCGAGATCCCGCAGCACCCCAGGACGGCCGCGTCGAAGCGCACCGCCGCCAGCGCCGCCTCGGCCAGCGGCCCGTGCAGGTTGAGCTCGCCGGGGCGCAGCTCTCCCCCGGCCACCAGCACGGTGGTCTCCGGCGACCGGGCCAGCGCGTCGGCGCCCTGCAGCGACAGCGGCATGACCGTGACCGGCCGCCCGGCCAGCCCGCGCGCCACCTCCAGCGCCGTGGTCCCGCTGTCCAGGGCCACCGCGGCCCCGGCCGGGAGCAGGGAGACCACCCGCTCGGCGATGCGCCGCTTGGCCTCGACCGCCTGGCGCTCGCGCAGCGCGTACGGCGGCTCCTGCCCGCGCGGGACGAGGCTGACCGCCCCGCCGCGCACCCGGCGCAGCACGCCCTGCGACTCCAGGCGGTCCAGGTCGCGGCGGATCGTCATCTCCGAGTGGCCGCTGGCCTCGGCGAGCTCGGCGACGGCCACCTCGCCCGCCTCCTTCAACCGGGCGATCACCAGATCCACCCGTTCCGCACTGTCCATGGCCGTCATTCAAACACTGATGATGTTCGAAAGGCAATCCAACGAACACGGAAATTGATCGGCCCCCAGTCGGGGATGATCCGCCACAATGGGACGGTGAGCGACGCGCGAGTGCACTGCGACGTATGGTGGGCCAGCCCCGCCCAGGCCGATCCCGCCCTCGGGCGGTTCCTCGACGCCCACGAGCGCGAACGCCGCGCACGCCTCCGCCAGGAGGCCGACCGCGACCGGTACATCGTCGCGCACGCCCTGGCGCGCCTGGTGGTGGCCCGCGAGGCGGGCTGCACCCCGGAGGAGGTCGCCTTCGAGCTGCGGTGCCCCAACTGCGACGGCGCCGACCGCGCCCCCCACGGCAAGCCCGTCCCCGTCGGGCCCGCCGCCGGCCTGGAGGTCTCCATCAGCCACTCGGGCGACCGCGTGGCGGTGGCCCTGGCGCGGGGGCACGCGGTCGGCGTCGACGTCGAGGAGGTCTCCTCACGGCGCGACACGGCCGGGCTCGCCGGCATGGCCCTGACCCCCGGCGAGCAGGCCGCGCTGCGCTCCCTGCCGGGCGACCGCACCACCGGGGACTTCTTCACCTACTGGGCCCGCAAGGAGGCGCTGCTCAAGGCCAGCGGGGAGGGCATCTACGCCGGGCTGACCTCGGTGGAGGTCTCCTCCCCCGACGAGCCCGGGCGGGTGCTGGCCTGGACCTCGCCGGGCGCCCCGCCCGTCGGGCGGGTGCGCCTGGTCGACCTGGACGCCGGGCCGCTGTACCGGGCGGCGCTGGCCGTGCTGGGCCCGGCCGGGCCCGAGGTCGCCGCGCACGACGCGGGTCCGCTGCTGGCCGCGGCCGCCGGCGGCGACCCGGTCGCGGACGGCTCAGGCGGCCAGGGCCAGGGCCACCCCGAAGGCGGTCAGCGCCACGCCGCCGGCCAGGTCGATGCCCTGCCGGACGCGGCGGCGCCGCATGACCTCTGACAGGGCGCTGATCCCCAGCACGTAGACCAGCCACCACACCACGACCAGCCCCACCAGGATGGAGCCGAGCAGCGCCGTCTGCTGCATGGCGGCCTGCGGCGCGGAGACGAACTGCGGCAGGACGGTCACGAACATCACCGGCAGCTTGGGGTTGAGCAGGTTGTTCACCAGCCCCTGCGCATAGGGGGCGCCGGAGCGGTCCGCCCCGCCGTGCGCGGCCGCGCCGCCGTCGCCGTCCCCGGAGCGGTGCGCGCGCCACAGCGCCAGGATCGCGCTGCCGCCCAGGTAGACGAGGTAGGCGGCGCCGGCCAGGCGGAGCGCGTGCAGCACCCCCGGGTGCGAGGCCACCAGCACCGACAGCCCGGCGGTGGCCAGCAGGGCCCACACCGCGATGCCGGTGACCGACCCGGCGGCGGTGGTCAGGCCCGCGCGCCGCCCGCCGCGTGCGGTGTTGCGGGTGATGAGCACGAAATCGGGTCCGGGAAGGACCGTGACCAGCACCGCGGCCGCGATGAACCCGCCCAGGTGCTCCGGGATCGGCACGAGCGCACCCCCCTCGTTCTGCGCCGGAAGGCCGCCCCGCCGACGCACGGCACCGGCACGGCGGAACGGACGACGAAACGACCAGGCCTTCCCCGGTCGTTCCACGAACATGACGGGGTAATTATGGATGATCTGCGGAAACTTCACCAAATCATCGTGATATATTCGCCCTATGGATGAACGAGTCGATCTTGATTCGGTGGATCTGCGGATTCTGCGGGTCCTGCAGAACAATGCACGGATCACCAACCGGGACCTCGCCGAGGAGGCGGGGATCGCGGCGTCGACGTGCCTGGACCGGGTGAACCGCCTCCGGGCCTCGGGGGTGATCGAGGGCTACCGCCTCCGGGTCTCCCCCCAGGCCCTGGGGCGCCCGATCCAGGCGTTCCTGACGCTGCGCACCCAGCACAGCCGCGACGTGCTCGCGCCGCTGGCCGAGCACATCCTGGCCCAGCCGGAGACACGGGCGCTGTACAACGTCGCCGGGGCCTCGGACTTCCTGGTCCTGGTGGCCTGCCCGGACGTGGCGGGGCTGCAGCGCCTGATCGTCGACGAGCTGACCTCCCGGCCGGAGATCCACAACGTGGAGACGATGCTGGTCTTCCAGGAATGGGAGGGCGGCCCGCTCCTGCCGCCCGAGGAGTGAGGGAACGCGAACGGCGTTCGCGGCGTCCTACCCCCGCACACACGGCCCCCCGACGGGGCGGTCGTCCGGGACGGGGGGAGAGCATACGGTGGCGGAGTCGGCCCATGGGCGGCGCAGAGCGGGCAGAGTGGACGGGACCCGGGCCGAGGCCGTGGTGTTCGGCGGATTCGGAACGCTGTGGTGGATCGCGGGCTCGGGCCCGCTCGCGGCCCCCTGGGGCACGGCCCTGCTCGTCACCGGCGCGCTCGCGGGCGCGGCCCTGGCCACCGCCGCGGTGCTGCGGCTGAACTCCATCGGCGAGCAGGAGCGCATGCACCGGGCCCGGCGCGTGTACCGTTACGTCAACCTGGCCCAGGCGGCGGGGATCGCCGGGACGATCGCCCTCGCCACCGTTCTGGACGCCCAGCAGTGGATCCCCGGCCTGGTCGCGATCGTGGTGGGAGCGCACTTCCCGCCGTTGGCGCGCGCGTTCGAGGCCCGCGGGATGCTCGTGACCGGAGCGCTCTGCGCGGCCGCGGGCGTGGTCGGGG
>NZ_ANAD01000258.1 GCF_000341245.1 Nocardiopsis halophila DSM 44494 | reverse complement strand
GGGACCCCCCTCCCCGCCGTTGGCGCGCGCGTTCGAGGCCCGCGGGATGCTCGTGACCGGAGCGCTCTGCGCGGCCGCGGGCGTGGTCGGGTGCGCCCTGGCCCTGTCCGGCGCGACGCTGGACACGACGCTGCCCGCGACGGCCCTCCCGGTCGCCGCGGTCCTGTGGGGCACCGTCGCCGGCCTGCTCGCGGCGCGCATGCGCGCACCGGAGGCCTGACGCGTCCCCGCCGTTGTACCGGCGCCCCTCCCGCCGCTCCCGGGCCCGGAGCCCCGCCTGTCACGTGCGCGTTCCCGGGATGCAACTCACTCCTGCGCCAGAATCGGCTTGCCCCGGCGACAGCCACTCCTCCCTTGACCGCCGTGACGGCGCGCTTGAACGATGTGATCGTGCGTAGCCGACCCGCCCACGTGCCCGCCCGGAGCATCCCCCGACACCGACCCCGCGCCGCCCGGTGAGCGCTCCGTTCGCCCGCACCGCACCGGCGGACGGCGGCTCGTCGGTGCTCGACACCGTGCACGGCCGCACCGTGCCCGACCCCTACCGCTGGCTGGAGGACGGCGAGTCCACGGCCACCCGCCGGTGGCTGGAGGAGCGCCGGCGCGAGTTCACCGAGGCCGCCCGCGGCTGGCCGATGCGCGAGCGCCTGGCCGCCGACATCACCCGCCTGCTCGACCACGACCTGTGGTCGCCCCCGCTGCTGCGCGGCGGCACCGCCTTCGCCACCCTCCGCTCCCCCGGCGACGAGCACCCCCGCATCGTGGCCCTGGACGGCGGCGCCGAGCGCACGGTGTACGACCCGGTCGCCGCCGACCCCGGCGGCCGGACCACCCTGGACGCCTGGGAGCCCTCCCCCGACGGCTCCCTCGTGGCCGTGCAGACCTCCCGCGGCGGCACCGAGCGGGGCGAGCTCCAGGTGCTGCGCACCTGCGACGGCGCCCCCGTCGAGCCCCCCGTCCCCGGCGTCCGCTACTCCCACGTCGCCTGGCTCCCCCCGGACCTGGGCGGCCCCGCCTTCTTCTACGCGCGCCGCGACGGCACCGACGGCAGGCGCGGCCTGTGGCTGCACCGGGTGGCCGTCCCCCGCGGGGCGGACACGCTGGTGCGCGCCTGCACCGGCCCCCGGACCGTGCCGGGCGTGCGGGTGCTGGGCGGCCGCTGGCTGCTGGCCACCGAGAGCCACGGCACCGGCCACCGCAACGACGTGTGGATCGCCGACCTGCGCGCCGTCCCGGCCGACGCCCCCGCCTGGATCCCGGTCCAGGAGGGCCTGGAGGCCGAGACCACCGCCGACCTGGGCCCCGACGGCATGCTGTACCTGCGCACCACTCTGGACGCGCCCCGCCGCCGGATCTGCGCCGCCGACCCCGCCGCCCCCTCCCCCGAGGGGTGGCGCGAGGTCGTCCCCGAGGACCCCGAGGCGCCCCTGGACGGGTTCACCGCCGTGGGCACCCCCGACCGGCCCGAGCTGCTGGTCGCCCGCACCCGGCTGGGCGTGAGCTCCCTCGACGCCCACGACGCCCGCGACGGCCGCCGCCTGCACGCCGTCGGCCTGCCCGGCGAGGGCATGGTCACCCGCTTGGAGCAGGGACCCGACGGCGCCGCGCACTTCTGCTACGCCGACGTCGCCACGCCGCAGGGCGTGCTGCTGCTCGACCCCGGCTCCGCCCGCCCGCGCCCCTGGCCCTCCCCCGACGCGGGCGGGCGGCCGCCCTCCCCCGCCGCGCGCATCCGCCGCCGCGTACTGCGCTTCCGCTCCGCCGACGGCACCCGGGTGCCGCTCACCCTGCTCTCGGCCCCCGAGTCCGACCCCGGCGAGGACGGCCCGCTGCTGCTGCACGCCTACGGCTGCTTCGGCCGCCCCCGGCAGTTCGGGTTCAGCGCCACCGTGCTGGCCTGGCTGCGCGCCGGGGGCCGGTACGCGGTGGCCCACGTGCGCGGCGGGGGCGACGGCGGCCGCGACTGGCACCGCCGCGGCGCCCGCCGCGACAAGCCCCGCGCCGTCGAGGACCTGATCGCCGCGGCGGACGCCCTGGTGGCCGAGGGGCACGCCACCCGCGACCGGCTGTGCCTGACCGGCGGCTCGGCCGGCGGGATGCTGGTCCTGGCCGCGGCGGGCCTGCGGCCCGACCTGTGCGCGGCGGTGATCTCCTCGGCGCCGCTGACCGACATGGCCCGCTTCGAGCGCATGGGGCTGGGGCGGATGTGGACCCGCGAGTTCGGCACCGCCGCCGACGCCGGCGACTTCGCCGCGCTGCTCTCCTACTCGCCCTACCACCTGGCGCTGGACGGGGCCGCCCGCCGCGGCCCCGCGGTGCTGCTGACCGGGTTCCACTCCGACACCCGCACCGGCGCCGCCCACCCGCGCAAGATGTGCGCCGCCCTGCAGGGGGCCGGCGCGCCCGCCCTGCTGCGGTACGAGCGCGACGTCGGCCACGGCCAGCGGGCCGTGTCGCGGGCCGTCGCCCTGGCCGCCGACGCGCACGCGTTCGCCGCCGAGCGGATCGGGCTGCGCCCCCGGTCGGGCGGGCGCTGAAGGCTCTGCCCCACCGGGCAGGGAGTTCCGACGAGGAAGGACAGGAGGAGACATGGACCCCATGGAGTTCGAGGTCGAGGTCGAGGACCTCGGCGAGGTCACCTCGCGCGACCTGACCGCCGGCGGCGGCGACAACGACGGCACCGACGGAAGCTCCGACTTCATCTGATCCCGAACGGCCCCGACACCGACCGCCGCCGGGGGTGCGCCACTGGCCCCCGGCGGCCCCGCCCCTCCCGGGAGGTCACCGCCACCGTGTCCCAGACCCTGTTCACCGGAGCCGTGCGCGCGGCGATCGGCGAGGACGCCCTGCGCAGCCGCCTGTCCGACGACGTGATCTTCGCCGACGTGGGCGAGGAGGCGGTGCGCCACCTGCTGGACCTCGGCGCGCTCGACGAGATCCTGGCGACCCGGCCGCTGGCCCCGCCCCGGCTGCGCCTGCACCGCGAGGGCGCGCCGGTGCCCGCCGAGCGCTACACCGAGGCCGGCGAGGTCTCCCGCGAGTCCACCCGGGTGGTGCGCCCCGAGGGGCTGTACCGGGAGCTGCGCGGCGGCGCCAGCATGGTGCTGGACAGCATCGACCGGCTGCACCCGCCGGTGCGCGAGGCCGCCGACGACCTCATGCGCCTGGTGCGCGAGCGCGCCCAGGTGAACCTGTACCTGATCTGGGGCGACTCGCACGGGTTCGCCACCCACTGGGACGACCACGACACCTTCATCGTGCAGGTCGCCGGGGAGAAGGCGTGGCAGGTCCACGGGCAGGGCAGCCGCCCCTACCCGATGAAGGTGGACTCCGACCACTCCCACACGCCTCCGGAGGGCACGGTGTGGGAGGGGGTGCTGCGGCCCGGGCACGTGCTGCACGTGCCGCGCGGCTGGTGGCACACGGTCACCGGGACCGGCGGGATGAGCATGCACCTGACGTTCGGCTTCACCCGCGCCACGGGGGTGGACTGGGCCCGGTCACTGATCGAGCGCCTCTACGACGAGGAGGTGTTCCGGCGGGACCTGCCGCGCTTCGCCTCGGCGGACGAGCGGCGCAAGCGCCACGACGAGCTGGTCCGGGTGCTGGCCGCGCTGGCCGAGGACAGCGGCGTCGACGGCTTCCTCGAGGAACGCGACGCCCACTTCCCGCGCCGCCGCTCCTATTCCCTGGGCTGGGCCGTGGAGGACGGCCGGGAGCCCGCGCCGGACACCGTGGTGGAGTTCGTTCCGCTGCTCGCCCCGCCGACCGCGGCGGAGGACGGGAAGGTGGCCGTGACGGTGTCGGGGCGCCGCTACCGGTTCCCGGCCGCGGCCGAGCCGGTGCTGCGGGTGCTGGCCCGCGACCGCCGTCTGACCGCCGGCGAGCTGGCCGAGCGCTCGGGGACCGACCCCGGCGCGCTGTCGGCCGTCCTGCGCGCCTTCGTCCGGCACCACTTGGTGGTGATGCGCTGAACCGCGCCGGCCCGCCCGGGGCTAACGGGGGCCCTCGGCGCCGCCTCCCCCGCGGTGGGCGGCGATGCCCTCGATCAGCCGGTCCAGGGCGAACTCCAGGGGGGAGGCCATGTCGCCGAACGGCTCGTCGCCGAAGTCCTCCAGGTCCCCGCGCTCCCCGAGGGATGCGAGAACGGGATAGCGCCCGTCCGAGGCCGCCCGCCGGAGCACGGCCGCGTACCCGGCCGCCGCGTCCTGCGGCGCGTGCCCGGCGAGGTCCCCCGTCATCCGGGCAAGGCCGTGGATCGATGCGCTGAGGAAGGCCGCGGTGTCGAGCGTCTCCCCGGTGCTCAGCCCCGCGCGCAGAAGCGGCCCCGCGATCGCCTCCAGCCAGGCGACGCCCCGCGGCCCCCGGGGCGGCCCGGTCACGGGCGCCCGGGCCAGCCACGGCCGGTCGAGCCTGCGGCGGTAGAACGCGCGCGCCCAGACCCGCACCTGCTCGGGCCAGCCGCCGCTCACCGCCGCCGTGTCGGGCGGGTCGCCCACGGCGGAGTCGACCATCAGCGCGACCAGCTGGTCCTTGCCGGACACGTAGCGGTAGAGCGACATCGTCGTGTAGCCGAGCTCCCGGGCGGTGCGCTGCATGGTGACCGCCTCCAGGCCCTCGGCGTCGGCCACGGCCACGGCGGCCTCCACCACCTGCTCCAGGGCCAGCGCGGGCCGCGGCCCGCGCCGCGGGCGCTCGGCCGTGCCCCACAGCAGGTCCAGCGTGTCGGGCACCGCCCGGTCGTCCCGGCCCCCGTCGCGGCTCGCCACTGCCCCACCCCGTTCCGACTCCTCGCGGCCCGGAACAGGTCTACCACGCACACGGCCCCCGGCCGCGCGGCGCGGTCGGGGGCCGTCGGGGCGGGTGCGGCCGGTCAGGCCGCGGCCTCCTGCACCGCGCGGCGCTGCTCGCCCATGAGCGTGCGCAGCTTGCCCACGAAGAGGGACAGGGCGATGCCCGCGACCACGGCCAGCAGGCCCAGCATCAGGAAGTAGGTCCCGCCGAGCACCGGCTGCAGGCGGCTGACCTGGGCGCCGACGGCGTCGCCGGCGGTGATGGACAGGAAGAACAGGCCCATCATCTGCGCCTTGAACGCCTGCGGGGCGAGCTTGGAGGTCATCGACAGGCCCACCGGCGACAGGCACAGCTCGGCGATGGTCTGCAGCAGGTAGACGCCGACCAGCCACATCAGGCTGACCTTGACCGTGCCGCCGTCGGTGGCGGCGGTCGCCCAGCTCATCACGACGAAGGAGAACCCGCACAGCACCAGCGCCGCGGCGAACTTCATGCCGGTGCTGACGCGGTCGCCCAGCTTGGTCCACACCAGGGCGAACACCCCGGCCAGCACGATCACCATCAGCGGGTTGACCGCCTGGGTGGAGCCGGCGGGCACCGCGAAGGAGCCGATGTGCAGGTCGACGTGGTCCTGGGCGAACAGGGTGAGCGGGCCGGCGGCCTGGTCGAAGATCATCCAGAACACGGCCGAGGCGATGAACAGCCACACGAACGCCGTGAGCTTGGGGCGCTCCTCGTCGGTGATGTCGTCGCGGCGCACCACGAACATGTAGACGAAGTAGGCGATCGGCACGATGATCGAGAAGGCCGTCAGCACGTAGGTCACGTTGTCGACGCTGAGGGTGCCGGTCAGCGCGGCGGCGACGAAGGCCAGGGCGATCGCGGCCGCGGCGATGCCCAGGATGCGCAGCACGCGGCCGCGCTCGCCGGCGGTGAGCGGGTTGCCGGGCGCGTCCCCGGCGCCGCGCAGGTTCTTCTGGCCCAGCACGTACTGCAGCAGGCCCAGGGCCATGCCGACCGCGGCCACGGCGAAGCCGACGTGCCAGTTGACGCGCTCGCCCAGGTAGCCGACGAGGAACAGGCCGATCGCCGAGCCGATGTTGATGCCCATGTAGAACAGCGAGTAGCCGGCGTCGCGGCGGGCGTCGGGCTGGTCCTTGTACAGCTCGCCGACCATGGCGGAGATGTTCGGCTTGAGCAGGCCGGTGCCGACGCAGACCAGCGCCAGGCCGAACCAGACGAAGGCCGATCCGAACTCCAGCGCGAGGCTGATGTGGCCCAGCATGATCACGACGCCGCCGACCAGGACGGTGCGGCGCTGTCCGAGGAGGCGGTCGGCGATCCACCCGCCGGGCAGCGCCGTGAAGTAGCTCATGGCCAGGTAGAGGCCGACGACCGCGGTGGCGGTGCCCGTTCCCAGGCCCATGCCTCCCTCGCTCACCGCCGCCGCGAGGAAGAGGACGAGGATGGCGCGCATGCCGTAGAAGGACAGGCGCTCGTTCATCTCCGTCCCGGCCAGGGTGATCAACCCTTTGGGGTGGTTCCGCATCGGTTTTCCCGTCGTTCGCGTGTGCCCGCGGGCCCTTCTGGGGCGCGCGGGCGCGGCCGGGCGGACCGGCTTTCGGCACAGGTGCGCCCCGTGCCCCTCGTGGGGGCCGGGGTTGCGGCGGGCCGGGCGGCTCTGGCTGACGATCGGGGCTTCCGGTCGGCGGGCGCCTACCGCCCCGCCGGGGACGTCCGCGGTCACGGACGTCCGTCCTGGTCAAGGAATGTACACCCTGTGGCATTCCTGACTTTCCACCCACTTGGTGTTTGTTGCATTCCCCACAGGACATATCGGACAGCAGGGGCCGCACCGATCAGGGCCCGACCCGCGACACGGCGCGCGTTCAGCGCCGATCTTTGCCCCGGGCGAACTGATTAGGGTAGCCTCAGCTAAAAGAGGGCGGGCCGTCCGTGACATGCGGCGCGGCCGCCCCCGCCATCGCGCACCCCCGGCGTTTCGAGGAAGGTCGTCCGGCGCATGCCCGAGGTCCCGAGCCCGCTGCAGGCCGTCGTCGACGCCTGCGCGCCGCTGAAGTTCTCCCCGCTGCCGGCCCTGCGGGTCCCCGGCCTGAGCGCGGGGGCGGGGGATCCGGTCGCCGACCAGTGGTACCGCACCGACCTGATGGTCGCCGACGGCGAGGTCCCGGTGCTGTTCGAGCGCCTGACCGCGCTGGGCGGGCGCGGCCACCGGCTGCCGGCGGTCACCGACTTCCTGCGCGCCACCCTGCGCGAGCCGATCTTCATGGTGGCGGCCGGCACCTACCTCACCCGCCGCGCGGCCCTGCTCGACGCCGACCAGCTGTGGTTCCCGTGGTGGTCCTCGGGCGGTTTCGGCACGCCGACCGTCAGCGGCGGGCGCACCGCCGTGCTGGACGACGACCCGGCGGCGGCGCACCCCTCGGCGGTCGTCTGCGCCGACGAGGACGCGCTGGTCCGGCTCGCCGCCGAGCACATGGTCGCCGCGTTCACCCCGGTCATCGACGCGCTGCACGCCCACACCCGCGTCGGCCTGCGCACCCTGTGGGGGTGGGTGCTGGACACCGCGCACTTCTACATGCTCAACCCGGCGCGCTTCCTGGGCCGCGACGCCGAGGAGGCCTGGCGCCTGGCGTGCGCCCTGGGCGACGCGCTGATCGAGGCGGGCGCGGTGACGCGGGCCCGGCCGCGGCTCTTCCCGTTCCGGGAGGACCACCCGCGCGGGACCTGGGCGGTGCGGGGCACCTGCTGCTTCGACTACAAGGGCGACCCGGAGCACGGCTTCTGCACGACGTGCCCGCTCAAGTGCGACAACGACCGCAAGGACGAGCTGCAGGAGTGGATCCGCAACCCGGCGCTGGCCCCGTAGCGGCCGCCCTCCGTTCGGGACCATTGCGCCGAGTCCCCGGGAACTCGGCCGCTAGGGCGCCGGGGCCGCTCGCGGAATCGTGTCGGTAGCGCCGGGCGTACGGGCTGCCCGCCCACCGCCGGGCGCTTTCGGGAACCACGAGCGGAATGAGGCAATGCCGTGAGCATCATCCAGACGGGCAAGCTGAACCTGTCCTCGGAGAACCCGGTCGAGAAGAAGGGCGGCCAGACGCACACCTTCACCCGGGTCGACTTCCCCACCCCGTTCCCGTCCGGGTCCGACGTCATCGTGCAGGTGACGGTGCAGACCTTCAACGGCCCCGAGACCCCGGGCCTCCGGCTGCACGACGTGAGCGAGACCGGTTTCTCGATCCGGATGAACGAACTGTTCGGCGCCGGTGTCACCGGCGACGGCACGCACGTCCGCGAGACCGTCGGCTGGACCGCCTACACCGTCTGACCCGGTCCCGGCCCGCCGGGGCCGACGGCCGCCGCGGGGGCGGGCCAGGCCCGTCCCCGCCCACGGGAAGGCCATGTGCGCGGATCCGAGCGGTGAGGAAGAATCGGGGCTCGTTCTCCCGACACCGAGGAAGGGACGGGCCCATGGCGGCGAAGACGCCTGCGGAGGCCGAGAATTCCGGGGAGATCCGCCCCAATGAGTCGATGATTCCGACACTGCCCTGCGCCTCCCCCGAGGAGACCCTGGCGTTCTACCGGGACCTGGGGTTCACGGTCGCCTACGAGCAGCGCAGGCCCTATCTGTACCTGGCCTTCCAGTGGAGCGGCATCCACGTGCACTACGGGCGCCCGCCGGAAGGGTACTCCCCCGAGCGGGAGGACGGCGGGGGCTGCCTGGTGATGGTCGACGAGGTGGCGCCCTACCACGCGGCGTTCACCCGAGCCATGCGCAGCGCCCACGGGAAGGTCCTGGGCAAGGGGCTCCCGCGCATCACCCGCCTGCGGCCGGGGGCGTCGCGGTTCACGCTCGTCGACCCGTCGGGCAACTCGCTGATCTTCATCCAGCGCGACGAGCCGGAGGTGGAGTACGGCGGGTCCAAGGAGTTGGAGGGGCTGCCGCGGGCCCTGGACAACGCCAGGATCCTGCGCGAGTTCAAGAACGACGACCGCGCCGCCATGAGGGCCTTGGTGTCGGCGCTGCGCCGGCACTCGGTGGGGGCCTCCGAGCTGGACCTGGCGCTGGTGTACGCGAACCTGGTCGAACTGGCGGCGGTGCTCGGTGAGCACGCCCGGCGCGCGGAGTGGGAGGCCGAACTGCGGAGGATCCCCCTGGACGAGGACGGGCGCCGGCGGGTCGCGGCCCTGGTCCCCGGGGCGGAGGCCGTGAAGGAGTGGGCCCCGCACCGCCCCTGAGGGCGGCGGGAGCGTCCTCAGAGCACCGCCTCGGGCTGCGCGGCGCCGACGTGGTGCACGGCGGTGAGGTCGGCGTGCGGGGCGAGCAGGCCCCGCAGCTCTTCGGCGGCGTCCTTGAGCAGGGCGCCGTCGTCCTCGGCCCTGAGGGTCTCCAGGACGAAGACGACGCGGGCGGAGTCCTCGGTGACCCGGGTGCGGTGGGCGTCCCGGTGGTTCCAGTGGCGGGTCAGCACGCCTTCGTCGTCGGCGTAGACGACCTCGCCGGGCTCGGGGGCCTCGACCGTGTCCGGCTCGCCGAGCGGGGTGAAGGCCTCGGTGCCGTCGGCGCGGCGGACGGCGACGTCGCCGGAGACGCGGTCCAGGTCGAAGGCGCCGGCGGGCAGGCCGTGGCCGACGGAGACCGCGTTGTAGGAGTCCACGGGCGGGTTGATGCGCGGCAGGGCGCCCTTCTTGGCCAAGCGTCGGCCGAGGGCGTCGACGCTGGGGCGGACGCGCCGGGGGTTGGTGCCGAAGGAGCGGTAGGCGGCGTGCCAGGCCCCGATGCGGGGGTCGGTCTCGCCTGCGGGCTCCCAGGAGCCGTCGGCGAGCCCGAGCTCCAGGTCGGCGACGGCGGCGTCGGTGGCCGGCCACGCTTCGCGCCCGCGCAGGCCGGATGCGGTGACCAGGGCGATGAGGGTGCCGGGGAAGGCGTCGACGATCGCGGGCGCGAGGCGGAAGGCGGTCATGGCGGTGCTCCCTGGGTTCGGACGGGGAGGGCGGGATCGTGCGGGGCGGTACCGGCGCCGGGCCTGACGGTCCTCGGCACGGCACGGGACCGGCGTGTCATCGAAACGACTGAACGGTACAACGCACCGACCATCACATGTCAACCGACCGACCGTAGGGTGTAGTGCGATGACCCCGACCGGCACGGAGGAGGGCGCATGGCCGAGGAGGCGGCGCTGAGGACGGTGGCGCGCAACGTCCGGGTGGCCCGGCTGCGCGCGGGCCTGTCCTTGGAGGAGCTCGGCCGGCGCGCCCAGGTGAGCAAGGGGGCCCTGGTCGGCCTGGAGAAGGCCCAGGGGAACCCGAACCTGGCCACACTGGTGCGGCTGGCCGACACACTGGGCATCCCGGTGTCGGCCCTGTTGGAGGGGCAGGCCGAGGAGCGCGTCCGGGTGGTGGACTCCGCGTCCGTGGAACCGCTGTGGAGCGGGGAGCACGGCGGACGCGCCCTGCTGATGCTCACCACCCCCGGCCCGGCGCCGACGGAGGTCTGGCGGTGGCGCCTGGAACCGGGCGAGGAGTACCCGAGCCACCCGCACCAGGCGGGGGTGGTGGAGACGCTGAGCGTGACCTCCGGGCGGATGGTGCTGGTGGTGGACGGCGTCGAACACGCCGTGGGCGCGGGGGAGACCGCGGCCTTCGCCGGGGACGCGCCCCATGCCTACCGAGGTGCGGGCGAGGAGACCTGCGACCTCGTCATGACGGTGCACCTCCCGCCCGCCCCGGACAGCGAGGGCGCCGCCCCCTGAGGAACAGGGGTCTGTGCTCGGTGGGCGGTGGGAGCGGCGTCGACGCGGATCACGGGGCCGGCTCGTCCATTGCTGCACAGGAGCGGTGGGCGGACGCNCCCCCCGCCGGGGGGGGCCGCGGCGGTCTAGAGGACGGTGCAGGACCGGCCGTTGAGCGTGAACGCGGTCGGTTCGGGGTTGCTGCCGGCGTGGGAGGCGTTGAAGCCGACACTGACCGAGCCGCCGGAGGGAACGCTGCCGTTCCAGCTCGTGTTGGACACGGTCACTGTGGATCCGGACTGCGACCACTCGCCCGACCATCCGCTGGTGACCTGTTGGCCGGCGGGGAAGCCCCAGGACAGCTCCCAGCCGTCGAGCGCGGAGGACCCGTTGTGCGTGACGGCGACCTCGCCGGTGAAGCCGGTCGCCCACTCGTTCGGGACCGTGTAGTCGACCTCGCACGGACCGGGTGCCGCCCCCTCCCCGGTGGTGGCCGCCACCGGCGGGGACGGATCGGAGGCGTTTCCGGCCGCGTCGTGGGCGACCACGGTGAAGGAGTACTCGGTCTCGGGCTGTAGGCCGGTGACGGTCGTGGAGGTGCCCGCGGCGCTCGCGACCTGTTCACCGCCCGCGTGCACCGTGTAGCGGGCGACGCCGACGTTGTCGGTGGCTGCGGGCCAGGACAGCTCCACCGCGGATGAGCCGACCCCGTCGACCCGGGGCTGCCCGGGGGCTGAGGGCGGCTCGGAGTCCGGCTCCCCTCCGCCTGCGAGCGCGTCGTGGACGGCGTCGTAGGCGGGTTTGGGGCGGTGGTCGTCGTCGAAGAGGAGCGGAGCGCCGTACCCCTCGAACACGTCGGGCACCCAGGAGTAGGTGTCCACGATGCCCCAGACGGTGACGCCGATACAGCGGTCCACCGCCAGGCAGGCGTCCACCACCTGGCGGTAGTCGCGCGCCTGCTGCTCCAGTTCGGCCTGGTCTGCGGGCATCTGGATGCGCACGTCCAGCTCGGTGACGGCCACGTCCAGGCCGAGGTCGGCGAAGCGCTGGATGTTCTGCTGCATGTCGCCGGGCACCTGGCCGTTGACGAGGTGGGCCTGCATGCCGATGCCGTCGAGCGGGACGCCCTGCTGCAGCAGGGAGCGTGCCAGCTCATAGTAGGCGTCGCTCTTGGCGTTGATCCCGTCGATGCTGTAGTCGTTCAGGTACAGCTCGGCGTTCGGGTCGGCCTCATGGGCCATGCGCAGGGCGTCGGCGACATAGTCCTCGCCCAGGGTGTCGTAGAAGACCGAGTTCCGCCACGACCCGTCCCCCAGGAAGATCTCGTTGGCGACGTCCCAGTAGGCCACCCGGCCGGCGTACCGTCCGGCGACCGCATCGATGTGCTCGCGCATGACCTGGCGCAGCTCGTCCTGGCCGAAACCGCCGTCGGAGACCCACGAGGGGAGCTGGCTGTGCCAGACCAGCGTATGGCCGCGCACGCGCTGACCGTTGGCCTCGGCGAAGTCCATGAAGGCGTCGGCGCCTCCCCAGGAGAACTGCCCTCGCGAAGGCTGGACCGACTCCCATTTCATCGCGTTCTCGGCGGTGGCGGCGTTGAACTCGGCGCCCGCGAGACGCGCGAAGTCGGGGTCGTTGTCGAGGTGGTCGGCGCCGAGGGCCGCCCCGATCTCGAAGCCCCGGGCCTGCGCGTGCTCCCGAAGCGGCGCGTCGGCATGCGCGGGCGCGGGAGTCAGCAGCGCGGCACCGACGAGCAGGGCCGCCGCTCCGGCCCCGAACCACCGCCGGAACCGCGAGGGGCGTCGGGGGCCGTGTCGATCCACTTCCATGTCGCTCCTTCTGTGTGCGGGATGGCGTTCGCGAATTGGGAGCGCTCCCATTCACGAGTGAGGAACATAACACCGAGAGCGACGATGTGGATAGGAGTCATCACCGGGACGAATCAGTACCGATGGGGCGCGGGTCTCTGCGCCGGGAGGTTCGCGCCCTTTATGGAAGCGGGGGCGCTATGCGCCTCGGAGCACGTCGGCCGCATGGACGAACGCGACGGGCCGGTTTCTGCGCGTGCCGAGGCATCCGGCCTTGAGCGCCTGCACTGTACCCGGACCGGGTGCAGCCCCGTGCGGGGGCATGCCGGGTCGCGTCCGCTGGAGTGGTGTAACTCCGTAT